>CALCCH010000695.1 GCA_937899855.1 uncultured Saprospirales bacterium
TCGAGTAGAGAGAAACTCGTTTTCAGACTACAACCAGCGCTAGAAACGCTGGGTTGGGGTAGCGGAGCTGTACCTTGGTGCGGTGGCCGCAAAGGGGCGTCGTTGGAGTCGATGCCTAGAGGGTGGGCCCACCCAGTGGGCAAAATTCTGCCTACCTCCCAAATCACCCCTGTTCACCCGCTCCACTACTACAATAACTTTTCCCCCTTTTCCGTCTCCCCCTTTCCGGCATATCCTCCTCCAATGCCACTGAAGTCCTCCATCCTCACCCCCCTCCCTTTACGAGCGTCGCAACAAGATCCAATAATGATCCGCCAGGCCCGCTCCCCAGGCCCGCTCTCCCCAGCGCGCTTCCCAGTACGCCAGCCGCTGCAACCAGCCCGGCCGACGACGAAACCAGGGGTCGAGATAGGAAGGTGGTACCGCCAGTCCGATGGGGCGAATGGCGACTACCGAAAAATGCGCGCCACAGTGCCGGGCAAACTCGCGGGGCGAATAGTACCAGGTCGCAATGCTGGCCCCATCTCCCAAGTCCGCCAGTACTGGCCCCTTGGAGCGTCGCCGCCAGGCCCGCGACCAATTTCCCTTGAGCAGAAAATACGCGGTTTCCCAAGCGCAAAAACGCCCCATCACCACGGCGGCTAGGTAGCCTCCCGGACGTATTTGGGGGGCCAGGCCCTGGCCCCATTCCCGTAGGGCCTCGGGCGATAAGCAGTTGAGACCGCCAAAATTGGACAGGACCAAATCTACGGGGCGTTCCAGTTCCAGCTCGTGGAGTCGTTCGAAAGGGAGGACCCGAAAGGTGGGGGCGGGGGAGGGGAAGGACCAATGGGCTGTTTTTTCTCGGGCCGTAGCAATCATGCCCTGCGAGCTGTCCGTGGCGAGGACGTGGCAGCCGCGCTGGGCCAGCCAGCGGGCATCGGCTCCCGTTCCGCAACTGAATTCCAAGACGTGGTCCAGCGCGGGCGTGGTCAGCAATTGATCTAGCAATCGGTGGACTCGGGCGCGTTGGAGGCGGCCGACGGGAGTGTCGGTAAACTGGCGGTCGTAATCCGCAGCTACGCGATCAAAGGGGGCGGATTTCATGAACGCGCGATTGAACGGTTTTCGAGTCGGCGCAGGAGCCAGTAGTCCAGGGTACTGGCGGGGAGGTAGTAGATGGTGGCCAGGATGGCTCGCAAGCCCCGCGCATTGAGCTGAGCGGGATGGCGGAGGCTGTTGCGGAGTTGGAGCCAGCCCTGGCGGAGGCGGAAAATTTTGTGGATGTAGCGGTGTAGGCGGCGGTAAAAAGCGGGCGAATAGGTCGCTTGGTACATCATAGCCAGGTCATCGGAGTCGGTCCAGTTTTGTTTGTTGTCGAGTTGGGACTGTACCTTTTCAAAGAATTTGGTACCGGGGAGGGGGTAGGATACCGAGACGCCGATTTCGTCGGGCATGAGGTCGAGGACCATTTTGATGGTCTGGTGAATATCACTCAGGGTCTCGTCGAGATAGCCAAACTGGAGGAAGAAGCCCACCTCTACCGATTTGGCTTTGAGGAGACGGGTAGCTTCGTAGATCTGCTCTACCTGGGTACCTTTATCCATAGCATCGAGGATGGCTTGGGAGCCGGATTCGGCGCCGACCCAAACCGTTTGGAGGCCCGATTCGACCAGTGCGTCGATGGTATCTTCCTTGAGCAGGAGGTCGACGCGGGATTGGATTTTGTAAGTGGGTTGGATGCCCAGTTCGCGCAATTCATCGCGGAACTGCTGGACCCAACGGGGCTTGAGGCCAAAGATGTCGTCGCAAACCCAAAAGTGCTGGGCCCCGTGTTTTTCGATGAGCAGTTTCATCTCTTCCGCTACGCGTCGGGGCGAGCGGGAGTTGTAGCGATTGCCGTAGATGGGCTTGGCGCACCAATTGCACTTGTAGGGGCAGCCCCGGGTGGTGGCGATGTTTAGGGAAAAATAGCCCTGGCTTTCCACCCAGATTTTGCGGTAATCCGCCATATCGATCAGGTCCCAGGCGGGGTCGGGCAGTTCGTCGAGCTGGCGCAGTACGGGGCGGCGGCCGTTTTTACGGACCTTTCCTGCTTCCAGATAGGCGATGCCCAGGGTGTCGGCCGCGACGAGGGTGCCGGCCCGTAGTTGGGTCAGTAATTCTTGGAGGGTCAATTCCCCTTCTCCCAGGAGGATAAAATCGGCACCGGCCCGGAGGTAGGTCTCGCAGTGGTCGGTCGAGTCCGAGCTACACACCAGGATGTGGTCCACCACCGGCCGGGCGTGGGTGATGAGCGCGAGGGCGGCCTCCCGCATCCGGGTCAGACACATCTTGCTGAGGTAGTTGAAGCCGTCGTCGTAAATGACGAGGTAATTGGGTGCGGCTTCGAGGCGGGGCTGGATTTCGTCGGGGCTGTGGCGGAGGTTGGTATCAAAGAAGTCGATCTCAAAGCCACATTCGCGCAGCACCGAGGCCGCGTAAATCGTGCCGTAGGGCGGGTAGGGGCGCTGGTCGCGCCACTGCTTGGGATCAAAACGATAAAAATAGGCGTTGGTCAAAAGGACGCGGTTCATGCTGCTCAATCTTTCAGTTGCCAGACGGCTTGTCGTTCCACTTGTAAAAAATGCCGCTCCTCAAAATCTTGAATGCGGGCTTCGTAGGCATTCATCACGCGGTGTTGAAAATCCTGCGGGTGGTGCTTGGACACGTAGCGCCGCGATTTGAGGGCAATGGAAAAATTATTGGGGTTTAAGCTCTTGAATTTGCGGTTCCAGTAGCCGAGGGTGCGCTTCATAAAAAAAGCATCTAGCCAATCGCCCCAACGCCCCCGCAGTAGCTTTTCAAGCAGGCGTTTTCCCCAGCCACTGTGTTGGGCGATGGTACCGCGGGTACTCCGGGGAAGGGAATGGGGGAAATAAGAACCGACCCAGTGATTGGCTTCGTAAAACCGCTGGTAAAGCTGGGGATTGTAAACGGGTAAGAGCGTCACAATCTCGGTAGCGGTAAAGCGGTTTTTTTCCTCGATTTCCAAGTGCTCAATGTCCACAAAGTAATTAACGCAAAAGTACTTGTAGGAGTTGAGCAAAAAGATTTTTTTAAACAAGACCAGCAGGGTGCGCGCAATCCACAAGCGCCCCGCTTCCGTAATGACGAAGTAGTCGATGTCCCCATCTTTGGGCATGACGTTTTTGGACAGCGAACCGGAGAGAAAGACCCCCCGGACGAAGGGAAAGCGGCGGATCAAATGGGTCATCAGCTGGGCCTTGCCGAGGAAGCGCTCGGCCCGCGCGTTGTGCTCCTCCCGTCGGATAATCCAGTCGGGACAATCCCGGGTGAGGTAGTATTTTTGGTAGCGAAAAACGTAGGATTGGGCCTCCAATTCGTCCAGTGCTTCTTGCAACTCCCCGACGTTGCTGTCGGAGTCGTGGTTGAAGCGCAAAATTTCCTCCAGGGTGAGGGGATAGGAAAAAATCTCGTAATACAACAGGGGCATCAGCGCACGGTGCAGCGGACTGTCCGAGGCAATAAAACTACGCTGACTTGAACGGAGATTACCCACCATGAGTTGAGATCTGTTTGGCGTTTTTTCAATGCGCTAGAAGGTAAAGCTAGAGAAATATACTTACTTTTTCAGCCCCAACTTATCTTTTATCCACAATTCATCACATTTTTGTGGCAAAGTTATCCGCTCCATGTCGGTCGAAAAACGCAGTCTTCTTTTTCTCTTCGGTTTGCTGGTGGTACTCTACCTCACCAAAATCACCCCCTTCCTCGACGAGTACACCATGGGGCGTTTTACCGTCTGGACGCTACTCGCTTACGGGGGGCTGTGGCTGGTCCTTCCGTACCTGCGTCGCACCGATGTACAAGTCCTCGACTGGAGTTTGCTCGCCTTTTATTGCCTCAACCTCCTGTCCGTCAGCTGGGCCAAAAATTTTGGGGAGGCGATTTTCACCAGTCAAAAATACCTGCTACTCTTCGTCGGGTACTACGTCCTGCGTCACCTGCTAGCGGAGGGCAAAGTCCACCGCGATCAAATGGCTAAGTTACTGCTCGGCCTCAGTGCCTTTGTCGTCGTGCTTACGACTTATCAGATGGCGCAAACCTACCTCAGCGAAGGATTGGGGGGCAAGGCGATCTACAAAGTCATCAGCCTCTCGGGGCACAAAAATCTGGCGGCCTCCTACCTGTTTCTACTCTTGTGCCTCAATATTTTTTTCGCCATCCGTCGTCCCAAAGCTCCCTGGTTTTACTGGCTGCTGGGCTTTCAAGTCCTGCTCCTCCTCCTGCTGCGCAGTCGGGCCGTTTACCTGGCCCTTGGCACCTCTGCCTTGATCAGTTGGGGCTAGAACCTGCGCACCTACGACAACCGCCGACCGCTGGCCCAGCGGCGAGTGTT
>CALCCH010000696.1 GCA_937899855.1 uncultured Saprospirales bacterium
CCCAGGGCACCGTGCTTTTACATCGTCAACTACTGGGTGAGTTGTGATGGTTGTACTTCCGATACGGCGACCATTTTGGTAACCGTGGAGGGCGAGCCCCGGGCGGTGAGCGACCAATCCTTTGTTCCCTACGAGACCACCCTCTCGGGGATCAACGTACTGTGGAACGACAGCATCAGCGCCCTGGATGAGGTCAGTGTGGTGCTGGAGTCGGGGGTATCAAACGGTACCTTGGAATTGGGGCTGGACGGTGTATTTGACTATACGCCCGACAATGGCTTTTTGGGAGAAGATCAATTTACCTACCTGGTGTGTAGCAATTGTGACCTGACCAAGTGCGACGTTGGGGTGGTTACTTTGAGCGTGGTTTTTGATGGGGAAGAATGTGAGGTTCCGACGGTCATCACGCCCAATGGGGATGGCAAGAACGATGAGTTGTTTATCAACTGCCTCCACGCGGAGGCCTTCCCCAACAATTCGATTCAGATTTACAACGAGTGGGGGGATCGAATCTTCTCGGCGGCGCCTTACCTCAACAACTGGCAGGGCACCTACGAGGGCGAGCAACTACCCGCTGGAACCTAATTATACATATTACAAAGCCCGCCCAATGCGGAAATCCAGAAGGGTTACGTCACCATCTTCCGCTAGTGCGTTTTGATTCATTGGCAAATAATTTATAGCATATGTTCGATAAAGCATTCTTTAGAGGATTATTGATGGGCGCGCTAGGGCTACTGGCCACCACGTCCCTCTTTGCGCAGCAACAGAGTCAGTACACGCAATTTATGTACAACCAACTGACGGTCAATCCGGCTTACGCGGGCAGTCGCGGCATGGCTTCGCTGATGGCCCTGTACCGCAATCAGTGGTTGGGCTTTGACGGATCACCGGAAACCAAACTGCTCAGTTTCAACGCTCCGATCTTTGACTACAATGTGTGCTTTGGACTCACCATTTCCAACCACACGATCGGGGTGATGGACTCCTGGTACGCGGCGATGGCTTATTCCTACAACATCCAGTTGGGGGAGGAAAGCTCGCTCCGCATCGGTATCCAGGGGAACATTCGGGCCCTGGCCATCGACTTTACCGATCCCTCCGTCGTGATTCGCCAGACCGATGATGCCTCGGTGCTCGAAAACCAATCGACGAATAATTATTCGGGCAATTTTGGGGCGGGTGCTTACCTGACGGTAAAAAACTTCTACCTCGGTCTCTCGGCGCCCTACATTTATCCCAACGAAATTGGCTTTAACCCGGATGCCCAGCTCACCCGGATCGCGCAGGAATCCCCCCACTTTTACGCCATGGCGGGGACGCTCATCCCGATGGGCGCCAACTTCCGACTCAAACCCGCCGTACTGGCCAAATACGTCGCCAATGCCCCCTTCGATCTCGACGTGAATTTGAGCGTGGTGTACAATTTGGTCCTCACCGCGGGCGTTTCCTATCGTCTGGGAGGCGACGGCATGGGAGATTCCATCGACTTGCTGGCGCTCTACCAGTTTCGCAATATCGCCCTGGGAATTGCCTATGACTACAATCTTTCCGATCTTAGGCAGCACAACAGCGGTAGTTTGGAAGCCCTCGTACGTTTCGACTTTGTGAAGGAGCAAGCGGACATGGCCAACCCAAGATTTTTCTTTTAATCTCAATAGACTATTTCAAAGAACATTCAACCATGAGACCAATATTTACCCGACTATTTCTCGCCGGCCTACTCGGCTTCAGTACCGCGGCCATGGCCCAGGAAACGGGGGAGGAAAAACGCGTCATCATTACCAACGAGGCAACGGTCAATACCGAAAACCTAGACTACAGCCCCGCCTTTTACGAGGATGGCATCGTGTTTATCTCCACCAAAATTTCGTCGAAGCGCTACCGCGTGACGGACAAGCGAATTGGGAAAAACATCATGTCGATCTTTCGGTCCCAACGCTCCGAAAGCGGAACCCTAATGGCGCCCGAACCCTTTTCTGAAGAACTCCTCAGTACGGTACACGAAGGCCCGATGACCTTTGACCGCACCGCCGACAACATCTTCTTCACCCGCAACAACATCAAGAACGGCAAGAAGAAAAAGGCCAGCGATGGCATCGTCAAACTCAAGATTTACGCCGCTCGCAAGGTCAACGATACCTGGTCGGAAATCGAAGACCTCTCCTTCCACGACAACGAACGCAATACCGCCCACCACGCCATCTCGGACGCCGGCAGCGAGCAGTCCTTCGCCTCCGACACCCCCGGTGGCATGGGCGGGATGGACATCTGGATGGTGCAGCGGCGGGGCGACGACTGGGGAACCCCCACCAATCTCGGCCCCATGATCAATACCGATGGCGACGAAACCTTCCCCTTCATCCACGCGGATGGCACGCTTTACTTCGCCTCCAATGGGCAGGCCGGCTTGGGTGGACTGGATCTATTCTTTAGCATTCCCGGCCAAAACGGCGCCTGGAATAAGCCCGAAAGCATGGGCAAACCCTTTAATACCGACAAAGACGACTTTGGATTTATCGTCGACCGCGATAAGAAAAACGGTTACTTCTCCTCCAACCGCGACGGCGGTTTGGGCGAGGACGACATCTACAGCTTCTACGCCCTCGATGGCCTCGACGTCCTCTCCGGTAACGTCCGCCGCGATCCCAACGCCACCCGCCAAATCGAGCTGGCCATTATCGACGAGCAAAGTGGCGAACTGGTCTCGGGAGCAACGATCAACTACCTGCTGGTGGACGAGCTGACGCTGGCCAAAGCCTTGGTGAACGATACGCAGGGCCAAAACGACAACGAAGTACTGCTCCGCCTACCCTTTGAAGACGGTAGCCTGAGTGGGATAACGAACGACAACGGGGTTTTTCCCGCAGAAGTCAAATACGCCAATTACATCTTCAACATTGAAAAAGAAGGCTTCCGAAGCCGTCAGGTAGTCCTCAAGGCCGATAGTGAGGTCAAGCAGTTTTTGGTCACCCTGGCCGAAGCCGATCCCAACGACGGACAGCTGGGGATGGCGGGTGACGAAGGCCTGGCCTCCACCAATGGAAATGGAACGGAGGGCAGCAATGGCAACTACAATCCCGACGAGTCTACGGGGGCCATCGGCGACATCAACGATCTGACGGGGGCGACGATCAAGGAAGGGACGGTCATCGAACTGCCGAACATTTACTACAACTTCAACGACGCCCGCATTCGCCCGGACGCCCGACCGGACCTGGACGTGGTGGCGGGTTTGATGGTCAAGTATCCCGATATGCAAATCGAATTGGCCTCGCATACGGACTCGCGGGGGGAAGACCGCTACAACCGGCGACTGTCGCAGAAACGGGCGGAAAATGCGGTGCGCTACCTGGTAGACCGGGGCATTGCGGCGTCGCGGCTGACCCCGGTGGGATACGGCGAAGGAGAAATCCGCAATCGCTGTATGGACGGCGTGGATTGTGAGGAAAACGAACACCAGTACAATCGCCGGACGGAGGTCCGCATCACGCGGATGTCGCAAGCCGTGAACATTACCTTCATCACCGATACCACGATTCCGAGTAGTGACGAGGAGACCACTTCGGTCACCGAGGAAGCGGCCCCAGCAACCAATGTCACCGAGACCTATTCGGACGCGGAGGTCCTGGTGGTAACGGGTCTTTTCCGCAGCTTTCGCAATGCGGAGAAGCGGCTGGGCCAGGTGCGGGACCTCGGTTTTGGCGGGGCCGAAATCGTTGACTTTCGGAGTAAGCACATGGTGGTCGCGGGTCGCTACATCACGCGCAACGAGGCGGAAGATGCCGCCTCGAATTTGAACGAGGGGGGCATCAAGACCTTTATCAAAGAGGACTAAGGAAGGTACCCTTCCTTACTAAGAAATCAAAAGCCGGTAGTGCAGTGAGCATTACCGGCTTTTTATATATTGACTTAAAGTAGAGGCAAAGTATTGTATTATTCGTGAATGTTCACTCCGGGGTAAAAGGCGCCCCAGCTGAACCAGTACCCAATAAAGGCTGGGCTGAGCTCCAGCGCTTCCACACCGGTACCGTCGGAAATGACCTGGCCAAAGCAATTGTACTGATTCCCGTCTTCATCCTGCAACAGAGCGGTACCCACCCCCTCGACAAGACTCAGATTCTTGGAGCCCGCCCGGAAGGCGATGATAAAATTTTCGTCTTCACTCGCCACCACCCAGTAATCCTGGCCGGCGTAGGTATCGCGAATCAGGGCGCGGCCGTTGGGGCCGTAGTCAAAGGTGGAAAAACGGTACACTTTAGCGTCCTCGTCGGCAACGATCCCCAGCACCCGCTCCTTGGTGGGCAGGCGGCCGTCCATGGGTTGGACGGGAAAAATCAGACGGCTACTGGTGCGAAAGTCACCGTAGGGATACTGCCCGTAGCTGCGCGAGAAACCGGTATTGGTCGTCATCACCTGAGCATTGGGAAACATCTTTTTCCAGGTTCCCCAAGTCGTTTCCACCAGGGTAATGAGCTCGGGCCTACTCCCGGAGAGGTCCCCATTGACGCTTTCGAGCCGCATCTGCGACCTATTGGAATCCGTGGCTCGGTCGTAGGGAATGAGGTTCGAATTGTAGAGCAGGCCGGAGACGCCAAAGGTGGTACGGGCTCCGTTGACGTTGCGACTCCAGCCGATGCCGGTGCCAGTGAGGGGGCAGTAGGTGATGGCCACCGCCAGATCGCCCACTTGGTCGTTGACGATTTCGTGCCAATCGAGGACGGGATGGGGATAGGCCCGAATCTCATCGCCCACCTGAATGCCCAGTACCAAGTCTTCGTCGTTCAGATAGGTCACCGCACTGGCGAGGTCAAACTGGGGATTATCTACCGAAGGAATACCGTCTTTACCCGGTCCCCCATCCTGTACTTGCTCGACGGGGATCAGCCAATCTTCCCGGAGCGGATCGTCCCTTCTACAGGCGGACAGGAGCAGTATCAGGGCGAGTAGGGAGGTAAAAAAGATACGTGGTTTCATAAGAATTGGGTTGAACAAACTAATAAATGGGCAAAAAAAATATTCCTTTGCAATCGTTTGAATTGAAGCTATTTACCCATAAAAAATAAAAAAATGTTTTTAAAATTTATGGAATTTCTGCCTCCGGAGCGTCTATGTAGGGCCTTTTTCTCGATTGGGACCCAAGTAAAATATATCTCGAGAAGGGGCTTTGGTAACCTTGCGGTCGAAGGGCTCGACTGGTAGGCAGGCGGAGCTTTACGCCAATGCCTCAAAATCGAGCGGCGACTGGCGGCGGTGGCTTGGGTGGGATCCCACCCTCAAGACGGCTTCTCTGCCCCGCAGCCAATTTCGACGTCACAAGCCGGCAGCAGCACTCCCTACTCCTGCCTATTCTCCAAGCCCTTCATCGGCAAGCCCACTTCACCTCACTCCCCGGTCCTTACTCCCCTGTACTTCGCAGCACTTTACCCCTTGGCTTCTAAGCCGGTACTCCTTTGTTTTATCCCACATCACCATCCGTCTTCCATCAAGCCTCCTCACTTTTTTTCCTCCAAGTACAAACGTGGTTCTTTCCCCTTACGCGCCAGCCGCCAGTAAAGTCCCAGGTTGATCCGGTAAGAAGGCGTTGCTTGGGTCCCTTCCAGATCAGCGAAAATGGGAATTTCAAAATTGGCGTTGACGGATACATCCTTCCCCAACCACCAACTCAGGCTGGGATTGAGAAAGAGCCACTGCCCGCCGGTACTCGGCAGCTCGGTATCGTTGCGAAAGTCGGCACGGACGGTGCGGTAGCGCAGCAGCAAGGAGGGATCAAACAACTGTTTGGCCACAAAAATACGGTCGCTCAAACCCAGGGCCAGCAGCCACTCATCGCCAAAGGCGTAGGTTTCGTTGGTATTGAAAACGGGATTCTCTCCCTTGAGGGCAATCGTGGTGGTCGCCACCACATTCATACTCGGTCGGAAGGCCAATTGCTGGCTCAACTGTCCCCAAAAGATGCCATCCCAGGCCCCACTCCCCGGTTGCAAATCCGCACTCAGTAAGATGCCCCGTTCGTCGACCCGATCAAAGCCTCCCCGGGGCAGCTTGGCCCCCCACCCCAGGTAGAAACTGGTCGCCCCCCGCTCGCGGTACAGCAGTCGGTATTTGACCAACACGACGGCATCGCCCAAACCGGAGGCCCGATCAAAATCGGTCTGCCGGCCACCTTGGGTAATCGTTCGCTCCTGTTGGATATAGGAAAAGAAAAGGTCGGTCGACCAGCGTTTGGACCAGGTGTAGCCCAGTTCCGCCAGCACGGAATGCGTACTGCGGTTGCGGGAACGATCGTCGAGGCGACGGCGACCGTCTTGCAAGGTATTGAGGACGTTGAGGTCGTAGGCGAGACTCCACTGGAGGACACCCTTTTCACCGCCTGGCAAACCCAGATTGCTCGAAACCGGTACGCCTCCCGAACAACAGGACTGTGCCCAAGCCGCTGGGTAGGAAAACCCAGCAAGCAACAAAACAATCAAACTTGCGCGGAGGCTACGGTACATGGCCGTCGTTTTTCTCCGTCAATTTAACGGATTCCCCCTTCGCTGTAAACCAGGCCGCCCCTAAACGTAGGCCTAGTGTCGAAGTCCTGACATTAGAAGGCAGCTCAAATCTCCCAAGCGACCGCCGGCGGACCTTCAACAAAAAAGCCGGAGCGTAAAGCTCCGGCCGGTACAATTATTTACCTAACAGATCTTGATGGATACTATGATATTTTGGTCCGGTCCTAGTCCACGTTGTCGTGGAGGAAGGAGTTGTCCGAACGCAATTGCGATTCTTCCGAATCGGAGATGGTCCACTTGGACAGGTCCACTTCCGAAGAATCGGGGACGTCGTCGAGGTGCACCCGACGGCGAACGTAAGCGGGTTCGTTTTCCAGATCCACGATATTCTGTGGATTGTTCAGTTTCACCGTATTGCCCCGGAGGCGCTCCCGGCGCTGGGTTTCGCGCTCCAGGTAGAGCCGCCGTTCTTCCTCCTCCCGCGAGATGTCAACGTCCTTGCGGTAGGGTTCTTCGTAGGAATAGCCCCGCCGATTGCGATTGATCGGGGTAGCGATATCCTTGAACTCTACGGTCTTTTCGAACTTGCGATCTTCCGAATGACCAAGGTCAAACAGGCCCTTTTGCTTGTTGGCGGCCTCATCGAGTGAAACGACGACCTTGTCTTCTTCCAGGTTGACTTTATTTCCGGGGCTGTGCTCAAAGCCCGTAGCGATGACGGTAACGCTGAGCTTTTCGCCCAGGGTTTCGTCGAAGCAATTACCCCAAATCAGGTCGGTGCCGTAGCCCGCTTCTTCCTGGACAAATTCGGTAATTTCGAAAATCTCGTCCATCGTTACCTCCTTGGTACCCGAGGAAATGTTGAGCAGGATGTGCTGGGCACCGCGAATATCGTTGTCTTCGAGCAAGGGCGAATTGAGGGCTTCGTCGACGGCCCGCTTGGCGCGATCTTCGCCTTCGGCCATGGCGGTACCCATGATGGCGACGCCGCTACTGCGCATGACGGTATTGACGTCCTCAAAATCCACGTTGACGTAGCCGGGCACCGTGATGATTTCGGCGATGCCCTTGGCGGCGGTCGTCAGAATGTTGTCGGCCTGGGCAAAGGCATTGGACAGGGCCAGGTTGCCGTGAATTTGACGGAGTTTATCGTTGGAAATGACGATGAGGGTATCGACGTTTTGCTTCAGTTCCTCCAGTCCTTCCAGGCCTTGGGAGGTCCGGCGGCGTCCTTCAAAGGTGAAGGGCAGCGTGACGATGCCCACGGTGAGGATGTCCATTTCCTGTGCCGCTTTGGCGATGATGGGCGCAGCACCCGTTCCGGTGCCCCCCCCCATTCCGGCGGTGACATACATCATTTTGGTATCCGGAGCCAGGAAGGCTTTGACGTCTTCGATGGATTCGATACAAGCCTGACGACCGATATTGGGCTTGGAACCCGCTCCGCGTCCTTCGGTGAGCTCGGGCCCCAGTTGGATTCTGGTGGGTACCGGGCTGAGGTCCATGGCTTGATTGTCCGTATTGCAGATGGCAAAGTCGACACCGACGATGCCTTCTTTGAACATGTGGGTTACCGCGTTACTTCCACCGCCGCCTACTCCAATAACCTTTATGATGGACCCTTCTTCTTTTGGCAGTTCGAATTGCATAACTGTTAATTTTTGATTTTTGATAATTTTTCAAGATTTCTATTCCGGCGTCGCCTTAGAACTCGGAGTCCGGCTCGGCTTCAAACCATTCTTTGGTCTTTTTAAATAATTGTTCGTACCACTTGCCCGAAGGGTCGTCCTCGTTGGCCATTACGGGCGAAGTTGCCTCCTCCACTTCTGCTACCGCCGGCGGCGGCGTGGCCACTACCGGACGCGGATTGCGCTCGGCGTGTTGGATACCTCGGATCAGCAAGCCAATCGAAGTGGAAAAGATGGGACTGCATACCTGCTTGGCGTAACCGTGCGCCAACTGCTCGATGGGCAAGCCAACGCGGGTACTCATCCCCGTATGCAATTCGCACAACTGCTCAATGTGATTCAACAAAGCGCCTCCCCCCGTCAAGACGATGCCACCAATCAGCTGGCGCTCAAAACCGGAGCGGCGAATCTCCCACATGACGTAGTCCAGGATTTCCTCCACCCGCGCCTGAATGATTCGCGCCAGGTTTTTTTCCGAAATCTCCTTGGGATCGCGTCCCTTCAAACCGGGGATGGTAATGATCCGATTGTCGTAGACCTCTTCCGCCAACGCGGAGCCAAAGCGTACTTTTAGCTTTTCCGCCTGCTGGTGCATCACCGTACAACCGTCTTTGATGTCCCGCGTGATGACGTTACCGCCAAAGGGAATGACCGCGGTGTGACGAATGATGCCTTCGTGGAAAATGGTGATGTCGGTCGTGCCGCCCCCCATGTCCACCAGTACGATACCAGCCTCTTTCTCCTCCTCACTCAGAATGGCCGCCGCCGAAGCGATGGGCTCCAGGGTCATGTCGGCCATCTGCAAACCACCGCGCTCTACACAACGGTGAATGTTGTTTGAAGCCGTGATCTGGCCGGTAATGATGTGAAAATTGGCCTCCAAGCGAACGCCCGACATACCGATTGGATCGGTGATTCCTTGCTCGTTGTCGATGGTGTACTCCTGGGGGATGACGTGTAGGATTTTGTCACCCGGCGGCAGTACCAGCTTGTGCATGTCGTTGATCAGCTTGTCGATGTCCGCATGGCTGATTTCGGTAAAGTCGTTGTCGCGGGTGAGGATACCGCGGTGTTGCAGGCTCTTGATGTGCTGCCCCGCGATACCGACGTACACGACCTTGAGGTCTTCCCCGCACTGGCGCTCTGCGGCCTGTACGGCCTGGCGAATGGCTTGTACGGTCTTGTCGATATTGGAAACGACGCCCCGGGATACCCCCAGCGACTCTACTTTTCCGATACCGAGGATTTCGATTTTGCCGTGTTCGCTGCGGCGACCGGCAATGGCGCAGACCTTCGTCGTTCCGATGTCCAGGGCCAAGCCCGCCTCGTTGTATCGCTATTTGAAGTTGTCGATCATAGTAGATTGGTTTTAAAAGCAGTGTGGATCGTAAATTTGTCTTTTAGGGTTTACCTTCTTTTACACACTACTTGTCCATCAAATGTTAAGTTAATTGTCGAATATTTTTGCCACCCCTCGTAGGGGATGCCCTCCCGGTAGAAGACCCGCAGACGTTCGAGCTTTTCGTCGATCGCTTCGTAAGGCCCCAGTACGATCTTTTGATAACCGAGTTTGGGAATCAAGGTATAGCTTCCCGTCTCCGAGCGGTATACCTGCTCCACCATGACCCGCATAAAATCATCGTCGAGGATCGTATTGGTGAGGGCGAATAAGTCTTTCAAAACGTGCCGCTTCCGCTTTTGGAAGTCGGGAACAAAGGGGGGAATATTCCCCGTAGCGACCAGCACCCGGGCGGTGAAGTGCGGCGAAAGCGGCATCTTGCGGCCCGAAGGGTCCAGGTAATAGTTCAATCCGTTTTTATCGATCACCCGCAGGATGGGTTCGCGCTGGGTCAGTTCGATGTGAATCTTACCCGCCGCGTCGATAAAGGCATCCGCATTGAGGACGAAGGGCTCCTCTTCCAGCACCCGCTCCACGCGGTTCATGTCGATGGCCCCCAGGGGGACCCCCACCAAACGGTGGCCAAAGCTGCGCTCCAGCGTCAGCAGGATGTCTTCCCGATTGACCAGCGTATTGCCATCCGGCAATTCCCGGATCTGGATCAATACTTCGTTGGCGTTGCGGGTACTCTTGCGCTCCACTGCGGATAAGATCAGTGCCGCCACCAGAAAGCCCATCGCAATCCAGAGCAAGCGTTTGAACATCTGTCGGTTGGCCGTGCTAATGGTACTCATCTTCCAACTGCTTTTTAATCGGTAAAACGAGGGTGTCAATATCGCCCGCCCCCAGGGTCAGTAGTACTTCCAGCCGGTAGTCCGGCAGTGCCGACAGCACCCCTTCCTTGGCCATCACCTCGACCCGGGGATGTTGCATCCGCTCGGCAATACTGGCGGAGGTAACGCCCGGTAGGGGCAATTCCCGCGCGGGGTAAATGTCGAGCAAAATGACTTCATCCAGCGCTTCCAAAGCGCGGGCAAAACCCTCGACAAAGTCGCGGGTCCGGCTGTAGAGGTGGGGCTGAAAAATCCCGGTCAATTTGCGCTCGGGATACAATTCGCGCGCCGCCCCGATGGCCGCTGCCAACTCGGTGGGATGGTGGGCGTAGTCGTCGATGTAAACGACGGAAGCCCCTCGAAAAATCGTTTCAAAACGTCGCTTGATTCCTTTGAATGAAGCCAGCGCCGGCTTGATCGCCGCCGCTCCCAATCCCAGCTGCTCGGCCACCGCGATGGCCACCGTTGCATTTTCGACATTGTGTCGACCGGGCAAGGGAAAAACAATATCCTTGATCGTCCCGTGGGGACTCGCGTAGTCAAAAACAAATTGCCCTTCCACGACGCGCAGGTTTTCCGAACGGTAGGTCCCCTCCGCCAAGCCGTAGTCAACTACGACGGCCCGGGGCTTCCCCGTCCAGGGGGCAAAGTCGATGCCCCGCTTGAGGAAAATGCGTCCCTCGGCGTGGGTCTGCTCCGCAAAATCGCGAAAACTCTCCAACAGCGCCGCGCGTTCGCCGTAGATATCGAGGTGGTCGGCATCGGTCGACAGGACCACCGCAATATCGGGATATAGGTGTAGAAAAGACCGATCGTATTCGTCGGCTTCCACGACTACCCAATTGGCCGCTCCGGCCACGTAGTTGGAGGCAAAATTTTGCGCAATGCCACCGAGAAAAGCCGTACAGTCGATTCCACCCCGGTGCAACAGATGGCTCAGGATGGCGCTGGTCGTCGTTTTACCGTGTGTACCGGCAATGGCAATGGTCTGCCGACTCTGGCTAATCAGGCCCAGTACGGCGGCCCGTTTGTAGACCGGATGGGCACCCTGCCGCAGATGGGCCAGCTCCCGATGGTCAGCGGGGATGGCGGGCGTATACACCACCAGGTCCACCCCAGCCGGGATTTGCGCGGGATCATCGTCGTAATGGATGGCGATTCCTTCCTCGACCAACTTTTTGGTCAGGACCGTCTCGGTCTTGTCGTAGCCCGATACGGAAATTCCCCGGCGGTGCAGGTAGCGGGCAATGGCACTCATGCCAATCCCGCCAATACCGATGAAGTAGGCCCTCTGGACTTCCTGCAGGTTCACCGTTTTTTGTTTTTCCATTCTTCAGATTCAACAATGGCTCACTTTTCAACACTTTTGGCTTTTTTAACTCTATAAACTACTGCCATTCAACTTAGTATATCAAAGTATGTGCCTAATTTTTTATATAAATAAATTTTAATTCATTTTTTGGCCTTTAGCGTTCTTCCGCTTCGGCCCCACCGATCAGCGCGAGCACCTCCCGGGCGATTCGCTCCGCCGCATTCGGGCGAGCCAGCTGACGGATGTTCTGCTCCAGCGTCCGTTTGCGTTCGGGCGCGGCGAGCAGGTCCGTAGCGCGTTGGATCATTTCCTGGCTGGCTTGCCCATCCTCGACCAGTACGGCCGCTTCCCGTTCGACCAGGGCCAGGGCGTTTTTGGTCTGGTGATCCTCCGCCACGTTGGGTGAGGGTACCAGGATCGCGGCCTTCCCCAGCACACACAGCTCGGAGATCGTCAGGGCGCCGGCCCGGCAGATGACCACGTCGGCCATCGCGTAGGCCAGATCCATTCGGTCGATAAAGGCCTGGGCCTTTACCTGTGGCAATGTCACCGTCGCCCCGTCGGCAAATTCTTCGACGTAGAGTTTGCCCACCTGCCACAACACTTGGATGCCCGCTTCGCGAATGACCTCGGTATTGGCCGCCATGGCTTCGTTCAAACTACGAGCGCCCAGACTGCCTCCGATGAGGACGATGGTTGGTCGCTCGGGATCAAATCCAAAGTAGCGAAAGGCTTCCGAGCGCAGTGCCGCCACCTCGCGCAGGTCCGCCCGGACCGGATTGCCCGTAAAGACGAGCTTGTCGGCGGGAAAATAACGCTCCATGCCCTCGTAAGCTACGCAGACTTTACGGACGCGGTCGCGCAGCATTTTATTGGCCACTCCGGCGTGCGAGTTCTGCTCCTGAATGAGGGTCGGTACGCCCCGCCAAGCCGCCGTAGCCAGCGTCGGATAGCTCGCGTAGCCCCCCACGCCTACCGCCGCCTGGGGACGAAAGCGTCCCACGATCCGCAGGGCTTGTAGGAGGCTGTAGATCAGTTTGAGTGGAAAGAGCAAATTGCGCCAGGTCAGGCGCCGCTGAAAGCCACTGATCCACAAGCCGTCGATCGGGAAACCCGCCTGGGGTACCTTTTCCATTTCAATTTTACCCTGCGCCCCCACGAAGCGAATCTCAATGCCCGGGGAAAGCCGTTGCAAGGCCTGCGCGATGGCAATGGCGGGAAAAACGTGTCCGCCCGTTCCGCCACCGCTGATGATCACCCGACGTTTCGGAGGATCC
The DNA here is from genome assembly GCA_937899855.1 of uncultured Saprospirales bacterium. Classification (GTDB taxonomy): domain Bacteria; phylum Bacteroidota; class Bacteroidia; order Chitinophagales; family Saprospiraceae; genus CALLVY01. Next base: position 13,007 of record CALCCH010000696.1, read on the forward strand.
ATTTCGTGATTTTCTACTTTATGCTTTTTCGTCGTTTCCATGGCCTACTGACTTTCGGGAGCGGTTTTTTCGATGTAACGGCTCACGCTCAGAATCATTCCAAACGCAATACTCGAAAAAATAATCGAGGTTCCCCCCATACTGACCATCGGTAGGGTCAGCCCGGTCACGGGCACCAAGTGCACCGATACCGCAATATTGGCCAGGGCCTGCACCGTCAGCATCAGCCCCAAACCGAGTACCAACATGGCTCCAAAGGCTTTGGGACTTCGCGTCACGATGCTTACGCAACGGTAAAAGAGGAGCACGTAGAGCGCCAGGATCGTAAAGCCTCCCACCAAACCGTATTCTTCGCAGATGATGGCGTAGATAAAATCGGAGTAAGGCGCCGGTAGGTAATTGCGCTGCGTGCTATTGCCCGGTCCGATCCCCAACCAACTGCCATCGGCGATGGCGATCTTGGCCTGTTTGATCTGGAAGCCCCCTTCGGTATTGGCGATAAAATCCTGGGTGCGCGCAATCCAAGTCTCTAGCCGGACGGTCTCGGGAAAAAACATCCCGATGATGATGAGCAGGGCAAAGACCACCACTCCCAAAAAGACCAGTAGCAAGATGTACTTGATGTCGACCCGCCCCAGAAACATCATCCCCAAACAGGTGGCAAAGAGGATCAGGGACGTCGACAAATCCGCCGGAGCGATCAGCCCGCAGATGATGAGTACGGGTACGATGATCGGTAAGAAGGCGCTGTTGAAGTCCTTGATGTATTCCTGTTTGGAGGATATCGCGCGGGCGACGTAGATGATCAGGGCCAGCTTGGCAAAGTCCGAGGTCTGGATGGTAAAGCCGATCACGGGCAGGGTAATCCAGCGGCGGGCGTCGTTGATCTCTACCCCCATCGCGATGGTGTACACCAGCAGCGGTATCGACAACACCAGTAGCACCGGGGCCAGGCGCGAGTACTGCATGTAGTGCAGGAGGTAGCAGAGGTAAGTCAGGAGCAAACCTCCCACCACGAAGATGCCGTGCTTGATGAGGTAGAACTCCGTATTGCCACCGCGTTCGCGAAAGGCCATGGAACCGGTAGCGCTGTACACGGTAAGGATGGAGAAGATGGCCAGTAGGGCCACGATCACCCAGACGGTGCGGTCTCCTCTCAATTCGGCGTAGATGCGATTTCCAATTGACATGGGCTATAATTAAGGTCCGGGCTGATCCCGGAGGTTTAATACGGCTCGTTTGAATTGATTGCCGCGATCTTCGTAATGCGCAAACAGGTCGAAGCTGGCGCAGGCTGGAGAAAGCAAGACGACTTCTCCGGGATTGGCCAGCTCGCGGGCCCGGTGTACCGCGGCCTCGGCGCTCTGCGTTTCCACGATGGTGGCGACGCGCTCGGCAAAAGCGGTTCTTATTTTTCGATTGTCAAGTCCGAGGCAGACGATGGCTTTTACCTTTTGCTCCGCCAGTTCGAACAGGGGAGCGTAATCGTTGCCTTTATCGGTACCGCCCAGTATCCACACCACGGTTTGGTCCTGCGCCGCCAGGGCGAAGTAGGTCGCATCGACGTTGGTGGCTTTGCTGTCGTTGAGGTAATCGACCCCAGCGATGCGGGCCACCCATTCCAGGCGGTGCGGCGCGTTGACAAAACTTTCGAGGCCGGTTTGGATGACGGCGGGTTCGACTCCCAGCCGGAGGGCGGCCTCGATGGCGCAGCGGGCATTAAAGCGGTTGTGCGCCCCCTTTAGGCCGCACTTGGTCCAGTCGAAGCGGTACGGACCTACTTCCAGGTATTGCCCGTCGAAGGGATCGCCCTGGATGGCGATGGTGGCGAAGGGCCGCTCGCGTCCCGCAAGTTGGGCGCTGATGTTGGCGTCGTCACCATTGTAGAGCTTGCAGTCGCGCTGCTCCAGATTTTTTGCAATCCGGAGCTTCGACTGGATGTATTTTTCCATTTGGTAGTCGTAACGATCCAAATGATCGGGTGTAATGTTGAGCAGGATGGCGATTTGGGGATGAAAATCCACGGTGCCATCGAGCTGGAAGCTACTGATTTCGAGAACGTAATAGGGTCGGGCTTGCTGGGCAACGAGACGGGCGTAACTTTTGCCGATGTTTCCTCCGATGTTTACCGAGTATCCCGCCGTATCCAGCAGGTGGTAAAGGAGTTTGGTGGTGGTCGTTTTCCCGTTGCTGCCGGTGATCCCAATCACGGTAGCTTCTGTCGTATGTCGAAACGCAAATTCGATTTCGGATATCACCGGAATGCCGGCGGTGAGTAAGTCCTGAATCAGGGGGATCTGATCGGGTATTCCCGGACTCTTAACCACGACGTCGGCGGCGAAGATGCGTTCCCTCGTATGTCTGTTTTGTTCCCATTGGATGCGGCAGTGATCGAGCTCTTGGCGGTAGGGCGCGGCAATCGTCCCTCGGTCGGAGACCCAAACGTCCCAACCCGATTGTTGTGCCAGTACAGCAGCACCGGTTCCGCTTTCGCCAGCCCCAAGGATCGCTACCTTTTTCATTCGTCAGATTCATTAGCCAGGGTCAGTGGGAACAATTATTTTCCCCAACCGCCACTAGCGAATTTTCAAAGTAAGCAGGGTCAGCACGGCCAGTAGAATCCCAACGATCCAGAAGCGCGTTACGATTTTGGCCTCCGGCATGCCCTTTTTTTGATAATGGTGATGGAGCGGCGACATCAAAAAGACCCGTCGTCCTTCCCCATATTTTCTTTTGGTGTATTTAAAGTAAGATACCTGAATCATCACCGAGAGATTTTCGACCAGGAAAATCCCACAGAGCACCGGTATCAACATTTCTTTGCGAATCAGGATGGCGATGGAAGCGATGATGCCTCCGAGGGTCAAACTTCCCGTGTCGCCCATAAATACCTGCGCAGGAAAGGAGTTGTACCACAAAAAACCGACACAAGCCCCCAAAAAGCAAGCGATAAAGATCACCAGCTCCCCCGTACCGGGCAGGTAAAGAATTTCGAGGTAATCGGCCGCGATGACGTTACCGGAGACGTAGGCAAAAACCCCCAGCGCCGTACCGATGATGGCGCTCACTCCGGTCGCCAAACCATCCAGACCGTCGGTCAGGTTCGCCGCATTCGACACCGCCGTCACCACCAGGATGACGAAGGGCACGAAGACGAGCCAGACAAACTGGGCCGCGTTGTCGCCCAGAAACCCCAGAAACATGCAATAATCAAACTTTTGATCCTTAAAAAACGGAACATTCGTTAATGTCGTTTTTACGCGAGCGGTATAGCCCACTTCGTTCGGAAAGCTTTCTACCACCACGTAACCCTGGTCCACGGCCTCCTTGAGGTCCATCTGTACCACGATCTCGTCGTGCATCAGCATCGTCACGCCGATAATCAGCCCCAGCACCACCTGCCCCAAGATTTTGGATTTGCCGCTGAGGCCTTTTTTATTTTTCAAAAACACCTTGATGTAATCGTCGGTAAAGCCGATGATTCCCATCCAGGTCGTCGCCAGGAGCATCAGGAGGATGTAGATATTTTGCAAGTTCGCCATCAATAAGCAGGGCACCATGATCGCCATGATGATGATGATCCCCCCCATCGTGGGCGTTCCTTGCTTGGCCAGTTGGCCTTCCAGGCCCAGGTCGCGAACCGTTTCGCCGATTTGCTGCTTTTGCAACCAGCGGATGATTCTACCGCCAAATACCATCGAGATCACCAGTGAGATGCTCACCGCGGCTCCCGCGCGGAACGTAATGTACTCAAAGAGTCGGCTACCGGGGCCATCAAAGAGTTGGGCTAAGTAGTAAAACATAGTAGTTCGTATCGGCCAGTCGTCCCCCCAGCTCGATTGGTTTAGGTTTTAGGTATTTACTCATTCCCGATTCAAAGGCGCAGCAGCAGATAGGGTGTTTACGCTACCTGCTGTCTGCAAGCCGTAAAATGAATCTGAGAATGATAATAGTTGTGCGTCAATGGGGAGTCAAGCCCAATGCTTGCCACAGTATGGCCTTGTCGTCAAAAGGCTGTTTGACTCCGTTAATGTCCTGGTATTTTTCGTGTCCCTTGCCCGCCACCAGAATCAGATCGCCCCTTTGGGCCAATCGGCAGGCAGTTCGGATCGCTTGACGTCGGTCGCTGATGCGGAGTACTTGCGGTTTTTGCTCGGCCCTCAAGCCCGCCTCCATCTCGTCGAGAATGGCCTCGGGGTCCTCCGTCCGGGGATTGTCCGAGGTCAGGATGACTTGCTGACTGCCTTCGCAGGCGGTGCGGGCCATGATCGGCCGCTTGCTCCGGTCGCGATCCCCACCACAACCCACCACGGTAATGATCCGCTCGTGGCCCGTTTTTAGGGCAGCAATGGTGCGCAGTACCTTTTCCAGGGCATCGGGGGTGTGTGCGTAGTCGACAATCCCGATGATCTGGCGTTCCTGATCCAGTACGTAATCAAAGCGGCCTTCCGCCGCTGCGAGCTGACTTAAGGCCGTCAGCACCTCCAGTTTTTCCTGCCCCAGCAGGCGCGCCGTTCCGTAAACGGCCACCAGGTTGTAGGCATTGAAATCGCCGATCAAACGGCTGTAAAAGTCTTCGCCATCGAGCTCCAGGTGCAAGCCACTCAGTCCGTTGTCGAGTACCTTGGCCTTGAAATCCGTCAGGGTCCGTAGGCTGTAGGCCCGTTTGCGAGCCCGGGTATTTTGCAGCATGACCGCACCGCGCTTGTCGTCCTGATTGGTGAGGGCGAAAGCCACCGGGGGCAAGTCGTCAAAGAAACGTTTTTTGACCCGCAAATATTCGGCAAACGTCTGGTGATAATCCAAGTGGTCGTGGGAGAGGTTGGTAAATACCCCACCGGCAAAGGCCAAACCCGCAATGCGGCGCTGGTGGATGGCGTGGGAGCTGACTTCCATAAAGGCGTAGTCGCAACCCGCCTCGACCATGTCCCGCAGTAGGGCATTGATGGCCACGGCATCGGGGGTGGTGTGGGTGGCGGGGATGGTCTGCCGGCCGATCTTGTTTTCGACCGTCGAGAGCAGCCCGACCTTATAGCCAAGTTGGCTAAAGAGTTGGTGTAGCAAAGTGGCTACGGTCGTCTTTCCGTTGGTTCCCGTGATGCCGACCAGCTGTATTTCCCGCGAAGGATGCGCGTAAAAGTGGCTGGCCAGTAGCCCCAAGCAGGGGGCCGTATCTTCTACTTGGATGGTACATACCTCTTTTGGTACCCCGCTGTCAAATGTTTCGGCGACCACCGCTACGGCGCCGATTTGGATGGCGGATTCGATGAATCGATGGCCATCCACCTGGCTGCCGCGCAGGGCGACGAACAAACTACCCGGCCCCACTTGGCGGGAATCAAAATCGATTTGCCGGATCGTCTGATCTGCAGGTCCTTCGATTTTTCGAACGGGTAGTTTGTCTATCAATTCGCTTAAATCCACCACGGTTAGCTGTGTTTCATAGTGTGGTGAACCAGTAGTAGTCTCAATAATCTCAAATTAATCGTGTTGAAATAGTGCTGTAATAGTGCTGTAATAGTGTATAGTGTGAGGAGTGCCTCCGTAAATAGTTTCCATCGTGCTGTTTTCATTATTCCGAGTCAATTCAGGGTCAGTTTGATGGTCTGCCCCCGGATCGGAGTACCCGAGCGGAGGGATTGCAAGACCACTTTGCCCGCGCCGCTTACGACAACTTTTAGGCCCCGATTTTCGAGGAGATAGAGGGCATCGCGCAGCCCCATCCCCACCACGTTGGGCACCTGCTCTTCGGGGAAATTGCGCGAGTACAGGCGCAGCGTGTCCGCTACCGCTTCGATGTAGGTCCAGTCGAGGTCGGCCGGACCCAAATGGGGCAGGTCCAGGGCTTCGAGCAGTAGGCGGTAGTCGCGCGCGAGTCCCAGCTGGGCGTCCGGCAAGCGGCGGTTGACCAGTTGCGGCGCGGGGCTGGTATTGAGCGGGCGGTACAGTTCGGTCCGGGTCGCCATACATTTGTCCGCAATTTCGCGGAAAACGGGGCCGGCCACTTCGCCACCGTAAATCCCGTTTTGGGTTGGCTCGCTGATCATGACGATACAGGAGTAAACGGGATTGTCGGCGGGAAAATAACCGACGAAGGAGGCACGGTGCTTAATGTTGCTCCGCCGCCGATCAAACTTGCGATAGTTGATCTGGGCGGTACCGGTTTTGCCCGCAAAGCGGTAGCGAGCTGTGTAAAGCGGCTGGGCCGTACCATTTTTGACCACCGACTCCAGCAAGAACTGGGCCTGGCGAATGGTCTCGGCCGAGGCGATCCTACGTTTGATGACCGTGGGCTTAAAAGTTTGGACCGTTTCGCCGAAGCGCTCAATGCTGCTGGTCAGATAGGGCTTCATCATGACCCCATCGTTGGCAATGGCATTGTAAAAAGAAAGCAATTGCAAGGGCGTAATGGTCAACTCGTAGCCAATCGACATCCAGGGCAGGGTGATGCCACTCCAATCTTCTTCTTCATTGTAGGCCTCCTTGAGGTACGGCGTGGCTTCCCCCTTGATCTCGATGCCGTTGGGGATGTGGAGATTAAAGGATTGTAGACGGTCAATGTACTTTTATGCTTTGCGGGTCTGATTATAGTGTTTATCGACCAATTTGGCCAATCCCACGTTCGACGAGATCTCAAAAGCCCGCTGGATGCTGATGGTATCGCTGTTAAAACTCTCCCGCGAGGCGTCGACCATGACTTCTTCGTAAAACTGGGCCTCTCCCTTTTCGATATCGATCGAATCGTTGAGTCGGACGTGGCCATCTTCCAACAAGGCCATGATGGCGGCCAGTTTGTAGGTCGATCCCGGTTCGACGGCCGAGCCCACGGCGTGGTTGTAGGACTCCCAGTAGCCGTCCGGGGTACGGTCGATATTGGCGATGGCTTTGATCGCTCCGGTATGTACCTCCATCAATACGGCGGTGCCGTTTTTGGCTTGGTGGTACTGGATGGCGCGGATCAGGGCTTGCTCGGTGATGTCCTGCAGGTTGATGTCGATCGTGGTGACGACGTCGTCGCCCACCACGGGTTCGATCTCGGTCAGGTCGTTGATGGGAATCCAGGCGTCGCCCGCCCGTTGCATCATCTGCTTGCCTTCTTTACCGGCCAGGATTTTGTTGAACGAACCTTCCAGGCCGACCGGCTTGGCGCCCTCGCGGACGTAGCCAATGGTGCGGTGGGCCAGAATGCCGAAGGGGCGTTTGCGTTCGCTCCGCCGTTGGACGATCAAGCCGCCCCGGTAACGTCCCTTGCGGAAGAGGGGGAACTTCTTGATCATTTGCATCTCCGAATAACTCGCCTTGCGTTTGATGAGGAGGTTGCGTTTGCCCGCTTCGCGCTGTTCGAGGAGGTACTGGTAATAGCCCCCCACGGTGTAGGTATTGTCGACGTAAGTGGCCAGACAAAAAGCCAGCGAGTCGAGGTTGTTCGCAAAGTCATCTTCCGCCATGGCGGTTGAGTTTGGATCAAATCGTATTTCAAAGAACGGTAGCGAGGTGGCCAATAGCGAACCATCCTCGGCTAGTATGTTGCCCCGTTCCGCCTGTACCGCGATGGGTTTGACGTAGAGGCTGTCCCCCTTGCTGCGCCAGTACTCGCCTTCGAGTACCGAGATTTGGACCGCCTTGGCAAAGATCAAAATCGCAACGACTAAGATGATGACCATGACGATGTAAACCCGAATTAGTATCTCATTTTTTATGTTCATGCGGCACTGGCTTCGCTGCGGGTTTAATCTTTGGGGATGACAATTTTCTTTGGACTGCTACGGGGCATGCGCAATTTGAGGACTTCGGCCTGTCGGACCACCTCGGATCGCTTGGAGTTGTACATCAACTCGGATTGTAGCGACATGTAGTTCCAGCGCAGTTCCTTGACTTCCTTTTGCAGCAATTGGATTTGGCGCACCTTTTTTTCGGAATAGTGCGCATTGGCAATGTAGGTGGCGGCCAGTAGGCCCAAAAAGAGGATAAAGGGCAGATTCTTGAGAATCGTTCCGGCGTTAAAGTCGCCGATGGTGGTCCATCCCGATGTCTTTTTCTTTGCCATTTATGATGCTGCGGACCCGGAGGCCCAAATTGTCCATTACTCTAATTTATCTTCTCGGCGTAGCGCAGCTTTGCGCTTCGTGCTCGGGGGTTGCGTCGCAACTCTTCGGGGCTGGCCAGTTGGGCCTTTTTGGTCAGGATGCGAAAGGGGCGTTCGATATTGCCGTAAAAATCCTTGATGACTTCTCCCGCGGTGTTTCCGGTCTTAAAGAAGTTTTTGACCAGGCGATCCTCCAGCGAGTGGTAGGCAATGACGACCAAGCGTCCTCCCGGTCGGAGTACTTCCCGGGCTTCGGCTAGGAAGCTTTCCAGGGCCCCCATCTCGTCGTTGACTTCGATGCGGAGGGCTTGAAAAACCTGTGCCAGATAGCGGTTGCGGTTGCCCCGTACGAGGGGGTCGAGCAGCAGCATAAAATCGGTGGTGCTGCGGATGGCTCGCCGTTCGCGTTCGGCGACGATGGCCTGGGCCAGGGTTTTGGCATTGCGGACCTCGCCGTAGCGACTAAACAGGCTTTGCAGGGCCTCGGCACTGTAGGTCCGTAGGATATCCGTTGCCGTCCGCTCCCCTTCCCGATTCATTCGCATGTCGAGATCGGCTTCGAAACGGTAGGAAAAACCGCGTTGGGCATCGTCTAATTGGTGGGAAGAAACGCCTAGATCCGCCAGTATCCCGTCGACTTGGCCTGCGCCGTGCAGTCGGAGGAAGCGCTTGAGAAAGCGAAAATTATGGTGGATAAAGGTGAAGCGCTCATTCTCAGTAATCAGATTCGGCAAAACGTCTTCATCTTGATCAAAGCTGTACAAGTGCCCGTTGGCACCTAGCTGTTGTACTATCAGTCGGGAGTGGCCACCGCCGCCGTAAGTCGCATCGACGTAGACGCCGTCCGCCACGATTTGGAGGGCCTCGACGCTTTCCGTCAGCAGTACCGGCTGGTGGTAATCCATTCGATCCCGGGGTTTATTTATTCCGCGTGGTTTTCTCGATCCGGGCTGGTGGGGACGGAGGGGTCCGTCATATCAACATCGCCCATTACCTCCTCGGCCAGATCAGAAAAATCATCGGGTTCATCATTCAACATTTGGTCGTAGCGTTCTTTGGACCAGATTTCCACCCGATCATTTACCGCCGACAAAACGACCTCTTTTTCAATCCCCGCGTATTCGACCAGTCGCTTGGGTAGCAGTATGCGATCGGAGGCATCGGGAGCAATTTCGGTGGCGCCGCGGTAGATGAAGCGCATAAACTCCCGCTACATTAACTAATAGCCGATCAACATGATCACCAGAGCA
>CALCCH010000697.1 GCA_937899855.1 uncultured Saprospirales bacterium
ACGACTCCGAAATCGCCGAGTACTGGTTCAGTTATTTTGTTATTTATACGGGGTCGTCTGAGATCTACACCCTGTACTACGGGCAGGCGCTACAGAGAAATGGCAAGTGCGAGTTGGCGCGGGAGTGGTACCAAAAATACGTTGAGGCAGTACCCGAAGACCAACGCGGGCAGTACCTCGTCAAAGCTTGTGACTATCAGGAAGAACTGATGACCAAGAACGCGGGGATCTACGAAGTGGAAAATCTTGAATTCAATTCTAAGGTTGACGACTTTAGCCCGGTGTACTACGGCGATGGCATCATCTTCGCTTCCGAGCGGGGGCAAAACGCCATGGTCAAAAGAACGCACGCCTGGACGGGCAACCCCTTTACCGAATTGTACTTCCTGACCGCCGAAGAGGAAAAAGGCGAGGAATGTGGCAACTACACCTACGGCACGCCCGATAAGTTTTCGGACGACATCAATTCTAAATTTCACGATGCCGCCGTCGCTCTGTCCAGTGATCAATCCACCATCTTTTTTACCCGTAACAACTTTAGTGAGGGCAAGGTGGGCAAAGCGGATGACGGGACGATCAAGCTCAAGGTTTACACCGCCACCGCCGAAGGTGATGGCAAGTGGAACGACCTGGCCGGTCTGCCTTTCAACAGTGATGAATACTCCGTGGCGCATCCTACCCTGACCGTCGATGGCAACCGCCTGTACTTTGCCTCTGATATGCCCGGTGGCTTCGGTGGCATGGATCTTTATTACTCCGACAAGGAAAATGGCAATTGGGGGCCTCCCATGAATATGGGACCCGACATCAATACCGAGGGCAATGAGGTGTTTCCTTATTACCACAACAGCGGACGCTTTTACTTCTCCTCCGACGGCCACGTTGGATTGGGTGGTCTCGACGTCTACTATATGGATGATAAAGGAGAAGGCGCCTGGGGCCCCATCGAGAACATCGGCTACCCCGTCAATACCTCTTCGGATGATTTTGGCATCATCTTCAACGAGGCCGGTACCTGTGGGCACTTCTCCTCGGATCGCGAGGGGGGAGTGGGCCGTGATGATATTTACAGCTTGCGCAAAACGGCGGCACCGCTCGAAGTATTCGTCTACGATGCCGAAACCAAAGAACCCATTCCCAACGTCACGGTGGTGGAAGATTGTCTGGGGAATATCCTGACCACGGGGGAGGATGGTAAGGCTACGATTGATATGAAAATGAACCTCTGCTGTCAGTTTGCCGCCAATGCGGAAGGCTACCTCGACAATGAGGTGGAGGGTTGTACCAAAGATATCCCCGTTGGGGAAAAAGTATTTGTCGAAATTCCACTCGACCGAGAAGTCCGCTTTAAAATCGAGGGAATCGTATTTGACCAGGTTACGGGCCTGCCCATTGAAGGGGCTACCGTCACGCTGACGAGCGATTGTGGGGATGAGGAACAAAGCCTGGTGACCGATGTATCGGGTAACTACACCTTTGAGCTCAAAGAGGAATGTTGCTACACCGTCAAAGGCACCAAGGAAGCTTACCTCGCCGATAAGGCCACCGATCAATGTACGCGGGGGCAGGAAGAATCGCTGACCCTTCAGGCCAACCTCAATCTCCAGCCCACCCGCATGGCCGATCCCACCGTCGTCAATATCGATCCCGACCAACCCGGAGCCGTGGCCCCCGTGTACAATCCCGACGAGGGCATCTACGAGGATCCCATCACCGGCGAACCCGCCAATGGCGACTACAACGGCATTGCTTACAAAGGCGGGGATCCCGTCGACGAAACGGACATCATCGAGACCAGCGTCACTACGGCCGATAATGATGGCCTCTACACTTTTATCCTCCACATCTACTACGATTTCAACCAGTCCTACATCCGCAACGAAGACGAGACGGAACTGGCCAAACTCTACGACATCATGGTCGACAATCCCGAATACGTGGTGGAGATCGGTTCGCACACCGATTCGCGGGGGACGTACAATTACAACGATCTGCTGTCGCAGCGGCGGGCGGATGCGGTGGTGCGTTGGCTGACCAAAAAGGGGGTCGAGCGCAACCGGCTCGTTCCGGTGGGCTACGGCGAGAGCCAGAACGTCAACGATTGTAAAAATCGGGTTCCGTGTAGCGAGCAGGAACACCAGTTTAACCGCCGGACGGAATTTAAGATTCTCGGTACGGTAGGGGAGACGATCGACGTCTCCAAGCCCAAGGTCAACCCCCGGGTGGTTCCCTGTGCTTCCTGCCCCTTCTAGGACGAATGGCCACTACTGGCCAACCGCCAGAAGCTTCACGAACAAAGCCCCGTTGGAACTTTCCGGCGGGGCTTTGTACTTCGGAAGGGGCGTATCTTGGGTAGTCCTACTTTTTCACGGGTCTACGGCATCAAAGGTTATCCGAGTTGATGGCTTGCAGCTCGTGGGCGCACAAGTACCCACCGGCGAAGCTGACTCCGTTGTTGAATCGGTCCCCGTCCGCTAAGCGCTTTTCCGGTCTTGCTTAACCTTATTCCAAACCAGTTTTAACGCTTCACCAAGCGCTGGATCGCCATCCCCTCCTCCCCCACAATCTGAATCAGGTACATGCCCGCGGGTAAGGCGGTGGCGGTCGGAAAGATGGCCTGACTTTGCCCCACCCGAACGTCAATCCGTTCCTGCTCCAGTAGGCGACCCTCAATGCTCATTAGCCGCACCTGGTATTCCGTCTCTGCGGCGCCGTCGAATTGGACCAGTAGTTGGTCGTGGAAAGGGTTGGGAAAAACTTGGAAGTCCAGGGTGTTCGCCTCGGCTTCCTGGGTGGAGCTAAGACAAGTCGTTCGAAAGGAAATATTATTGGAAAAGGGACTATCGCCATCGCTACAGGCGCTCTGGACCCGCAACTCGTAGTCGCTGCAAAAGCTAAGGTCTTCCAGCCGCAGGCCAATATCGTTGAGGCGGCGTTCTTCCCACACCCCGCTGCTGGCTTTTTTCCAAATCACCAAATAGCTATCCGCTTCCGGTACGATCTCCCAACCGACCTGCGCCGTAAAATCGTCAATCACTTGTACCGAAGGATTGAGCGGGGTGGTACAACTGTTGTTGTCGCCAATGATGGTGACGAAGTAATCCTCGGTTTCGCCCTCCGAACTTGGACGGCTAGCTTCCCCGGGCCCCATGGCCGTTACCGACACCCGCAGCCGCGTCGTCCCCAGCGGCGCCGTCGTCGGAATGGTGATCTCACCGGTTGTAGTGGAGGTGACGTTGTCAAAAAACAAAAGATCCTCACCGGGGTCGTCAAAGTCGCCATCCTGATTAAAATCGATCCACAATTCGAAGTCCTCCGTATAGTTGAATCCGGGATAGCCGGGCGTCAGCTCGGTCGAATAGGTCTCCCCAATTTTTAGCTCCAAGGCCAGGCCAAAAAACTTGGCGTAGCCTTGATCGTCGCCGCTGGTATTCGTAAAGCTTCCGATCCGTACCGTCTCGATGTACTCGTACTCCGTACTGCGGTTCAATTCGCAATAAGGCAAGTCCTCACAGTTGCCACATCCCGGCGTTGTAAAGGCCAGCAAGTCGCCAAAATCGGTCGTACTGCCGTCGCAGATGCTGCGTATGCGCACCTCGTAGGCTTCACAGGCCACCAAATTATCCAGGGTGTAGCTGTTGGTAGCGCTCGTAAAATTCATCCACGGGCCCCCGTTGCCCTCGCGGAGCGATACTTCGTAGGCCGTGGCCGCAAAAACGGCGGTCCAGGAGACTTGGGCATTGGTTTCCGACAAATCATCCAGGGTGAGGATTCCCGGGGCCACGCAGCAACCATCCGAGGCCAGGATCGCGGTCGTAGAAAAGCCCGAGCTTTCGCCGCTGCATTCGGCCGCCACCTGGAATTCGTAATCCGTACACGGACTCAAGCCCGCAATCAAGTGTGGCGAGGTCACCGTTCCTTCGTTTTCCCAAGTGCTGCTACTCACGGGGCGCCAGCGCAGTTGACTGGAAGTTACCCCATTGCCCGGCGTCCACTGCACGCGCAGTTGCACATCCGTTCGATCGAGAATTTTTAGGCCAAAAGGGGGCAAGCAAGCCGTCGCATCTTCGACCACCTGTTGGGTGCTCTGGTACAAATTGGCGATGCCCCCGGATGCCACCAGATCGTCGAAGCCCTCCACCGGCAAGACGCCGTCGAGGAGGTAGCTGCGCGCCAGGAGGGCGGCCGTTGGCGGATCCGCTTTGGCCACCAGGGTCAGTTGGTTGTTGGGGATGCTGTAAAGAAAGCCGATCATACCCGCCACGAGGGGCGAGGCCAGGGAGGTACCCGTTTCGCTGCCGTAACCGCCATTGCGCCGGGTCGACAAGACCCCGATTCCCGGGGCGCCAAGGTCGATGTGGATGGGGCCGAAGCCACCGCTTTGCTCGCGGTTGGCACCCGTCCGCGCTACTCCGACAAAGAAATCGCTGGTACAGGTGGTGGGCAGGTCCCCAAGCTGGTCGACGTTGATGGAAGCGTTGGAGGTAGCCCCACAATTGAGGATGCCAACCTCCCCGAGAATATCGTAAAAACCACACCAAATGGGAGCGTCTTCGGGATCCCCCCGGTCGATTCCCCAGGAGGCATTGGTCGCCACGACGAAGGCGCCTTTGGCCCCGTCGGTATCGTTGTAGAGCTGCCGCATTTTGTGAATGTAGGCGTAAGCTTCGAGTACCCGCGCCTCGTCGATGCCTTGGTCGTTTTTTACCGTCATCAATTTGACCTGCCAGTTGACACCCGTGACGCCCTCCGCATTGTTGCCCACGGCCCCCGCCATTCCGGCGACGGTGACCCCGTGCCCATTGCCAAAACTACTCTGGTCGACCTCGTCGTTTTCGGCATTGATGTTCCAACCGTGGTAATCGTCTACGTAGCCATTGCCATCATCGTCGATTCCGTTGTTGGGAATCTCTCCACTGTTGACCCAGTGACTGCCCGCCAGATCCGGGTGATTGCGTTCGGTACCGTTGTCGATGATGGCCACCACGATTTCGTCTCCCTGTGGGGTACTGCCCCCGGTACTGATGTCCCAGGCCAGATCGGCGTCGACGCTACCGGTAGTTCCGGAGCGATTGGTCCACTGCCACTGCTGGCCAAATTGGGGGTCGTTGGGGGTACTCTGGCGGTATTCCAGCAGGTGATTGAACTGGGCCAGACGGACCTGTGGGTGACGGCGCAGCTGATCCAGCAGTACGTCTTCGTGGACTTGATTTTGATTGAAATGCAGACAGTGGATGCCACCGGGGGTACGCAAGCTTCGCCGCAACTGCAGGGGGGCGGTGGCTTGGCGGCGGGGGGCAAAGGTGCGCAAAAAGTCCTGGAGGTCGGTATCTTCTTCGAGCTGTACGAGCACTTCGCCCAGCACGTGATCCAGGCGTTGGGCCGTGAGGGAAGAAACACAAAACAGGGCGAGCAGGAGGGCGTAAAGTCGATTCATTTGTTCTGAGGTATGTTTAGGCGCAAACCCCGGGTTTGCGCAGCTCCACTTAAGTACGAAAAAATACTGGGGAAGGTTGTTGCTCCTTTGACAATTTTCCAACGTAATCTTGCTCCGAACTGTTGGATGGAACGGGTGGAAAAGTCGAGATTGAAAATTGGCTGACAGATTGTACGGGGCCGAATCAGTGGCGGATCAACTTGATCTGGGAACTTCCCATTTCTGATTCCACCTGCAGGAGGTACAAACCCCGGGACCGATCGTCCGAAAAGTTGAAGTTAAACTGGTGGTAGCCCGCCTCGACCAGCTCCAGGTCGCGTTGGAGGGTCTGGCGGCCATCGGCCTGGAAGAGACGCAGTTGAATGGGGGAGGGGGCCTCCAGGAAGAAGTCGACCCGGAGTTGATCCGTGAAGGGGTTCGGGCCGACGACCAATTGGCTGATGCCCGGACTGGGCTCGGTTTGGTCGGAACAGGCCGTCTTCAATTCCTTTTCCACGTCGTAGCCACTGATCCCACCGCTCTGGCAATTGCCCTCTACCTGGATCAGGTAGGACGCACAGCTTTCCAGAGGATAGAGGAAGTAGGGGGCTCGGATGCCCTTGTGTTCGATCCACTCCCCACCACTGGCTGCGCGGTAACGCAGGTTGTGTGATTGGTGTTCCCCATCGCGGTCCTTCCACCGCAAGATGGCGTAAGTTTCGGCAGACTCTACGATTTCGATGGGAGAGGGCGGCGCACAACGCGCTGTCCCACTGCGAATTTCGATGCAGTAGTCCTCAATTTCTCCGTGAAAATCGTGGTCCATACAGCCCGTTGGCGGCCGGTTCTTTTCGTAGTCGTACTCCATGATGACGCGCATGCGCGTACTGCCCGGTAGGGCATCGGGGGATACGTTGACCACTCCCCGCTGGACGCTGTCCGAACTTTCGAGCGTGCGGTAGGCCAGCTCTCCCAGGTCGTCAAAGTGACCGTTTTGGTTGTAGTCGATGTAGATAAAAAAGCGTTCGGAGTAAGAGCGCCACTGAAAAGCGGGCTCGAATTCGACGGGGTAGCTGCGGTAGGTCTCCAGACTCGTTGAGCGTTGGGTAAAATCCTCGTAGCCATTGGTGGTGGTGGAGACTTGTTCCAGATCGTTGATCTTAAAGCGGCGGATCCACTCGTATTCGTTGATGCCCCGAGGCTCGCAGTAAGTCTCGTCGAGGCAGGCACCACAGCCAGGGGTCAGGAAGAGTAAGGTTTGGGAGAAATTGGTATTGGAGGTATCCGGGCATTCCGCCTGTACTTGAATTTCGTACTTTTCGCAGGGAGAGAGGTTTTCCAGGAGTAAAGTGGGCTCGTTGGTCAATTGCTCTCCCCAAAAATCATTGCCGACCTGCCGGTACTGGATGCGGTATTTGTTGGCTCGCCCCACTTCCTGCCAGTCGATCCGGGCCGCATCGAGTTTCGTCATCTGGTAATCGACGTAACGGGGGGGGATACAGCAATTGTCGCTACGGAATCCAAAGACCGGGCTAAAGTCGCTTTGCTCCCCTTCACAGGTCCCCGCAACGCGGAATTCGTACTTCTTACAATCTTCCAAGTTCGTAAGGCCGTAGGGGCTGATAGCACCTTCGACGGTTTGCCAGGGCCGGTTCTTTTCGCGCCACTGGAGCACCGTCGAACGGGCGTAGTGGGGGTTGGTCCACTCCAGGCTGGCCTGCTGCCCCGAGATATTGGTCACTCGGAGCCGATCGGGTCGGGGGCAGGAGCCACAGGCATCGAGGGCCATTTTGACGCTGTTGTACAGGTTGAGCTGTCCCCCGGTGGTGGTGATGTTCCGTAGGGAGGGGTTGGGCTCAACCCCTTCGAAGAGGTAGCGGCGGGCTTGGAGGGCCGCAGCGGCAGGATCGCTGAGGGCCAGGTCCGCCAGTTGGTAGCAGGGCGTAGAATAGAGCAGGGCAATGGCTCCGGTCACGTGGGGGGTGGCGGCGGAGGTGCCTTTAAAACTGTGGTTGGTCGAGCCGGGGATGGAAACGGTATAGACCTGTTCGCCAAAGGCCCCTACATCAATGTGGGTGGCACTAAAACCCGATTCGCTTACTTTGCGTCCGCTGACGTCCAGATTGGTGACCGAGATGAGGTAGTCGCTGGGGCAGGTGGTGGGCAAATCGCCGACCAGCCCTACGTCGACATTGCTGTTGGCGGTGGCCCCGCAATTGAGGATGCCCGCCGAGCCGAGGGTATCGTACATGGCGCACCAGATGGGAGCGTCGTCGGGAAAGGCGTTGGACCGTCCCCAGGAGGCATTGGTGGCCACCACGAAGGCGCCTTCTTCGCCCTGGGTATCGTTGTACAGCTGCCGCTGGGTCAAAACGTAGTCGTAGGCTTGGAGGACCCGAGCTTCGGTAAACAGTTCGTCGTTGCTGATGATCATCAGTTTGACCTGCCAATTGACACCGGTGACGCCAATGCCATTGTCGCCCCGGGCACCGATGATGCCGGCGACGGCGGTGCCGTGCTCGCTCAATCCGGGGGGTTGAATGTCATCGTTTTGGGTCAGAATATTCCACCCCAGGTAATCCTCGAGGTAGCCATTTTCATCCTCCTCCCGTCGGGTGTTGGGGAAATAGGC
>CALCCH010000698.1 GCA_937899855.1 uncultured Saprospirales bacterium
CCGCCGTCGCCCAGGCTTACTTCAACAAGCTAGAAGTTATTTATAGCTTCACCACCGAGACGGGAGCCGGGCAGTGGGGCAGCGCACTGGCCTTTGCCTGCAACCTATTCGATATGGAATGTGAAGTGTACATGGTCAAACTGTCCTACCAGCACAAGCCCTACCGCAAGGTCATGATGAATACTTGGGGGGCCAAGGTCTTCCCCTCCCCTTCCGAAGCCACCGAAGCGGGCCGCCAGGTGCTCGCCCGGGATCCCCATACGACGGGCTCGCTGGGCATCGCCATTTCCGAGGCGGTCGAAAGAGCGGCCACCAACGAGGATACCAAATACGCCCTGGGTAGCGTGCTCAACCACGTCAAACTCCACCAAACCATCGTCGGGCAGGAAGCCCTCGTACAGATGGAAAAGGCGGGCGACCTTCCCGATATCGTCATCGCCCCCTTTGGCGGGGGATCCAATTTTGCGGGCCTCTCCTTTCCCTTCCTGCGACTCAATTTCGAGGAAGGCAAAAACATCCGTTGTATCGCCAGCGAACCCACCTCCTGTCCCAAACTCACCCGCGGCGTTTTCCGCTACGACTTTGGGGATACCGTGGGGATGACGCCCCTACTCCCCATGTACACCCTGGGTCACAATTTTGTACCCGCCCCCATCCACGCCGGGGGCCTGCGCTACCACGGGGCCGGAGTGATCGTCAGCCAACTGCTCAAGGACCAACTGATCGAAGCCGTCGCCCACGATAATGTGGAGGTCTTCCAGGCCGGTATCACCTTCGCCCGGGCCGAAGGCATCATTCCCGCTCCCGAGGCGACGCACGGCATCGCCACCGCCATCGCGGAGGCCGAGCGGTGTAAGAAGGAGGGCGTTTCGCGAACCATCTTGCTCAACCTCTGCGGACACGGCAACTTCGACATGAAAGCCTACGAGGATTATTTTGCGGGCAATATCGTCAAACACGAAATTACGGCGGAAGAGATTCAAGCTTCCCTCGCCGAATTAGATACCCCGGAAATCCCGGGATAAAACGACACTGGTCCCGAGTCACTGATTCGGGGCCAGTTCTACCTCCCCTTGAGTCTATTCAAAAACTGGTTTCGAAAATCTTCCGAGCCACCGCCGCCTTACACCATGACCGATTTCTGGCGCTGGTTCGCTAGCCACGAGCCAGCCTTTGCCCAGACCATCTCCGAGCAGCAGGACATCGAGCAACGATTCCTCCAGCCCCTCTCCGAAGCCTTACAAAAATTACGACCCCACATTTTTTTCCTCGTGGGCATATCCGGTCAGCACGAGTTCGAACTCATTCTCACCCCCGATGGCAACCTCAAGATGGTCGCCTTTATCGAACGACTCGTGGCGGCAGCTCCCCCCCTCCCCCGTTGGCGCTTTATCGCCCTAAAGCCCGGCAAACAACAGGAGCAAATTGGACTCGAGATGGCGGGCTACCGATTCGATACCGATAATCTGTTTTTCTTTCCCCGGGTGGATCCCCAATTCCCAGACGAGATCGATCTGGTCATCGTTCACCAAGATTACACCGAAGCCGATGCAACGACCATCGCCAATGGCAGTTACCTTTTTCTCGAAAACTACCTCGGGGAGTGGTCTTGTATGAGCCAACTGGATGTGGTCGACTTCTGTGGACCGGAGGCGGTCACCAAAGCCCTAATTCCAATTGGCAAACTCCGGGATTACCTGAGCTGGCGGGAGAAAGAGTTTGTGGAAAAATACGAAGGGACTCGCTACAGCCTGGACGAGGATCCGTATACCATTTTTAAGCGTCGGACCCCGGAGGAGACCATTCTGATTACCTTGCTCAATACCAAACTCCTCCGATGGGAAAACAAGGCCTCTCACCCCTGGCTGGTCGTCCTTCACGGCCGTTACGAAGGCGACCAGCAGGGGCTGCCCGATGAAAAGGTCCAAGCCGAACTGGAAGCGGTGGAAACGGAATTGATGGCGCAACTGAAGACGGAGGAGGGTTACCTCAACATCGGTCGGGAGACGGGCCAAAACCTGCGGCGGGTCTTTTGGGCAACGAAAGACTTTCGCAAAGCTTCCGAACAAATCGACGCCCTGATCGCCCGCTACCGGGGTTCCCTACAAATCGACTACGAAATCTACCGGGACAAATACTGGCGTACCTTTGACCATTTTGAAAAATTGGCCTGAGCGCCTCCCCCCGCGACGCTATTCCCCCTCCACGGTCATCCGACTGGGATCCGTCTCCAACATCGCCTGACCTTCGCGGATCAAGGTTTCGAGATGGGGACCAGCTAGGACGATGTCGTCTAGCGCCTGAGTGAGCACCGCGCGTAGGTTTTCCTCCCGGGCCAGCTCCAACATTTCCAGCAGTAGCAACCACTCGCGGGGCGCGTGTTCGCCCACCCATTCCCAGACTTCGCGCAGGGCGGTGTCGGCAACGGAGCCCTCCTCCCGGAGCTGACGGACCTGCGCGTAGCGCTGTTCCAGGGCCAGCAGGGTGGCGGATTTGGTGGGTTTGATGGTATGTACCGGAGAGGCTTCGTAGAGGTTGGGAAAAGAATCGTGATCGGCAGCGCCGGCGAAGGCGGAGACGATCCGACTGCCGATGGCCATATCGAAGGTGCCGTACTCGGGGCGAAAGAGCACCTCGTCGCGGTAGGTGACCGTACAGTCGCGCAATTGGATGAGCATCAATTTGCCCCGAATGTTGCGAATCCCCGTCACGTTGAGCCCTTCGACTTTGATCCCACTCTCAAACTCGAAGGCCAGCCATTTGCCATCGTAAAAATTGTAGGCCTTGAGGTCAAAAGGCCCCATGTCTTCAATGGCCAGGTTGATATTTTTGAGCTTGCCGAGGGGCGAGCTGAATCCCTTTTGGTGGTCGTCGATGCCGTGTCCGATCAATTCCTTTTCGCGGTAGGCCAGGGCGGTCGGGCCGGTGGTTTGGAAGAAAATGACCCGATTATCTTCATCGGCAATGACCCGCGAAAACTGCCCGGACACCTGTAGTCCCGTGCTGAGTTCGATCGTGCCCACCATCTGCGATTCGATCAGTCGCTGGAGCCCCTTGAGGCCACCCTTGCGCAGGCTCAGGCCGCCGGCAAATTCTTCGAGCACTTCCATGAGGTAGGAGAAATCGGGCGTGACGTAGAGCTGGGGCTGGGGTTTGGTGATGTCAAAGCTTTGCTTGGCCGCCGCAATGGAATAGGGCAATTTGGCCACCTGATCGCTCATACACCACTTGCTTTCCCCAATCGAAGAAAGCAGGCCCGCTCCGTAAATCTTGGGCTCGTCTACCTCCCCAATCAAACCGTACTCCACACTCCACCACTGTAGGTTGCGCATTTGCGCCATCTCGGAAAGCTCGACCTCCATCGCTTGCAGGCGCTCCACTTCCACGGCCGCCTCGGCGATGGCCAACTCGGGCGTCCCTTCGGCCTCCTTGAGGATCGACAGTTTGCGGACCGCCTCGTACAGCTCGATGTCATAACGCGATAAAATCGCCTTGGCCCCGATGTCGCCCAAACGCCGCAGGTATTCCGCGTAGTCGGGATTGGCGATGATGGGGGCGTGCCCCGCCGCCTCGTGGATGATGTCAGGGGCCGGGGTGTATTCGATGTTTTCCAACTGCCGGATATCGGAAGCGATCACCAGTACCTTGTAAGCCTGAAACTCCATAAAGGCATTGGGGGGAATAAAGCCGTCGACCGCCACCGCGGCCCAACCGATTTCCTTGAGGATGCGGTTCATCCCGTACATACTGGGAATCCCTTCGATGTCAATCCCCGTTTTTCCGAGGCCATCGACGTAGGACTGGTGGGCCACCCGCGAGAGGTAACGGACGTTTTTCCGCATCACGTAGCGCCACACCGCCTGGTTGATGGGCGTATAGTCCGCGTAGTGCTGGGGTTTGATAAACTGCTTCAGGTGCTTGGGCAGCCGGTCGATCAATTCGTTGCTCTCGTAATCGGGATTCGCATTCATGTCATTCCATTTAAAGGCGTCCGAGCGTCCGATACTCATCAAAGTACCTCGGGCCGAGCCACCGCTTTTGTCGGGGCAAAGCTAGGGATTTCTTGGGACTAATGTGGCTTGGGGACCGTCGCGCGCGAGCAATCGCTTTACTTTATCAATCCCCAGGGCCCAAAAAAAGACCGCAGTATCGGAAGGACCTGCGGTCATTGGGAAAGTGGGGAGCCCGAACTTAAGCGGAGTCAGCCCGCGGGAAAAAGCAGGGCGTACAGCTTGGCCGCTTCGGCCGGATCAAAACAGTAGTAAACCGCCGGGTAGGTGGCGATGAAGGCCATCAAAAAATTGTTGAGCCCCATGGCAAAGGCATTGACCAGGTGAAAGCTAAAGCCCAGGCCCAGCAGGAGTAGCGTTACCTTGGGTTGGAAGAAGCAGCAGGCGATAAAAGCCAGCTCGAAGACGATCACGCCCCAGCAGGCCAAGCGGCTGTATTGGGGATGGCGTTTGAACCAGCGGTACAAGCGGGCGTTGCCGTAGATTTTGGTACTCATGATGCCGATCAGGGCGCTGCCGTCTCGCCATTGTTGGGAGACCAGTTTGCAGTAGCCCGAAATCACGTAGGCCAGTACGGATTGAAGCGCAATCGCCGCCAAACAGACGTAGCTGATGAGGAAGGATTGGCTGCTGATGCCGTACAGGGCAATGGATAAGAAAAGGATGATGTACACCTGATGGGTGCCGTCCAGACCAAAGGCGCAGCGGTAGTATTGAACTACCAAACTAAAAAGTACCATCCCCGAGATCAGGGCACTCCCAATGGGAAAGGTACCAAACGTAAAAGGCAGTACCAACACGCCCAGGAGGCGCAACAGCTTGAGTAGGGTGTATCGAGAGAACGTAAAAACGCCCCCCGTCCAGGCGATCGAGCGGTAGTACTGGTGTTGGAGAACCTCCCAGCTCAGAATGCCTTTGGCCCCTTCCAAACGGAGCTTTTGCAATTCTTCGAGGGTGGTGACGAAAAGCCCAACCGAGGCCAGGATGACGGTCAGATGGAGTGCAGTGTCAAGAGTCATAATTTAAACGTTGTGAATTCCAGAAATATACATCAATTCCGATTTTACCTGATCTTCCGTCGGCCGGGCAATGGCAAATTGTACATTCTCCGCCAGCTCCGTACAGTGATTCGACAGGTAATTCAAAATCATCAGATAGGGAATCGACAGCTTTACCCGCATCAGGTCTTCCTTGGCTGTGGTATCTTGTGCCAGCAGCAAGGTGGCAATGTCAAACAGGATTTTTTTTCCCTTTTTATTGGGATTCCAAATAAAGGTGAGGGGGTCACTTTGGTACGTGTAAAAGTCGACTTCTCTCCAGTGGCTAAAGTTGCCATTGCAGCTCTCGCGATAGAGCAGGTAGAAGTCTTGGGTGCCGGGGATGGGTGCAAAGAAATTCCACTTGGGAATGATCCGAACCACCTTTTCGCTGCGGAAGATGCTGCCCCTCCACTTGGGAAAGGCAGCGTACAATAGCGTAGCGAATAAGTAGATGGAAAGGATCGCACCGACTGCGATATCAATCATACTTCAAATTCGGCAAAGATGCTTCTTCTCAAATTGAGCAATTCACGGGCCGAAGCCAGCTTGCCGTAGCGCTCTACGTACTCGACGGGCAGTACCACCTCCGCCAGTCGATCGCGGAAAGAACTACAGGCTTGTCCCGCTACCGTGATGACGGTGATCACCAAAACGAGGACGACAGTCGCTCCGGGACAGGCCGCTACCGTTCCGATGTTGAGCTCGGTGAGCGAAGGGGGAACGGCCTCCAGCACCTGGGCCTCGATCTCGGTGAGCTTGGGCGGACGCACCAGTACCAACACGTCGTATTCCTCGCGCTTGCCCTGGTTGTAGTACTCGATGAGAGAAAAGTCCTCCTCAAAAACTTGACCGCCGTTGTAGGCAAAGCTGATGCCCGCAATTTCGGCACCCCCCACCAAGCCCAGATTGGGGGCCAGGGTCTTGCCACCGTAGCGGAAGTCGAAGTAGATGGGACTCTTGATCAACTCGTTGACCGCCTGCTTTACCGTACCTTCTTTGCGCTCCGAAGCGGGCTGTTGCAAAATCTTACCACTCCGATTGAGTGACTTGACGTCATTGGTGGTGTAGGCATTTTCCAATTCCTGCAGCAATTCGTCTCCTTTCTTGGCATAAAAGAGCATGATCGAGCCGGGTACCGGGGCGATTTCTATCGGCAGGCCATCGGCGGGCAACCGCAAAACCGTGGGCTTCACCTTGCGCACCATCCGCTGGTGTTGGTCGACGTTGAGGCGCTTGAGGTGGTCCGATAAGCCCTCTTCGTTTAGGGCTTTACTGATCTGATCTTTGATCGAATCATTTTTCATGTTGATATAGTTTAGTGAGTAAAAAGCACAGTTGTTCCGGCTCAGTGCGACGCGCGCAAGGAGTAGGGGGCATAGCGAGAACCGGGCAGTTGGGGGCAGTACCCAACGTCCTTATTCAGCATGCGGTAAATAATAAAATTCCCTTCCGGCCCCGACGGGGCAAGACCGTTTTAGTGGTGGTCAGTACGGGTAAGTGTTTGGGTGAGGTAGGTTGAGTTGTGGGCGATTCGAGGTGTTTGCCCGAGTCCTATCCGTTTGTGATTATTGCATTGATTTATCGAAAAACACTACAAACTCTCAATAGCACTTTTCATTTTTTTTCTAAAAAAATTTACCGTCGGAGTGATCCATAAATTGGGCGTCTTTTACACCGAGGAATGCTTGACCTATCCGGAGCGGCTGGAGGGTCCCGTCGGGTAAATGAGGAAGGAGTGGGAAGGCTAAAAAAGCCGATCGAGTACTAGCTGCTCGGGAGCAATTCGTTGGTCATCACTTCAGCGGGGCTCAAGCGAAGTGCTTCCAAGCCTTGCACGTGAATCCAGTCGAGAAATACGGCGACTTCCCCTTCCGCCATTCGGCCCCAGTTGTGATCCGTCCCAAAGGCGGCTAGCGACTGGGCCAGGCATTGTTGGAGATCGATCTGACGATCGCGGGGCGGGAGGAAGGGAGCGAGCAGCTCCAGGGCGGCGGCGGGTTCTTGCGCGGCGTAGCGGTAGCCCTCCCAGGTGGCGGCTAGAAAAGCGCGGTAGGGATCGCGCTTGTTGGAGATCTGGCCTTCGGCGGCCGCGATCACCGGTGAGTAGGAATAGGGAATGGCGTAGTCCCGCATTTTGAAATAGCGCAGCGGAACCTGGCCCTGCTGCGCTTCCACCCCTTCCCAGTTGAGAAATACCCAGGTGGCCGCACAGCGATCTTGGATCAGGGTTTCCCAGATGCCCAATTTGTCGGGATACTCGATGACCAGCTCGCCGCGTCCCCCAGCGTTGCGCACCATCTGCCGAACGATGCCATCTTCGTAACGCGCCCCGTAGGAAGCGTAGGTCCGCCCGTCCAGATCGCGCGGCGACTCGATGCCCGCGTCCGCCCGGACGGCAATGGCACTCAAATCTTCCTGCAGAATCGCCGCCACCGCCTGGAGGGCAAAGGGCTGCGGTTTGGTACGGTAGCTAATGATGCTCTCCAGCGGGCAAAGCGCAAAGTCGGCCTGGCCCAGCTCCACCTTTTTGGCGGGGGTGACTTGGTAATTGTCGGCCGCTGGGTCGAGGAGTTCGACCCGCAAGCCACGGGCGCGGTACCACCCTTTTTCCCGAGCGACAAAAAAACCGAGGTGATTGATATTGGGCGTCCAATCGAGGGCGAGGCGAATGCTAATCATGTTGGGTAGGGCTTAAAATTTTCCACTGTTGACGTCGTTCTCCGGGACGGGTTCTACATTGTCCCAATGCTCCACCACCTTGCCATTCTCGATGCGGAACAAGTCTACCTGGGCGTAATCCTGATTGATCTTTCCGTCGTTCCAATTGGCCCGACAAAGCGTCGCTACAAAATTGCCCTGTCCCACCATCAGCACGATTTCGTCGTAGTTGAGCGGGCGATTGGGCGCCGTGGCCAGGCGTTGGAAATGGGCCAGGCCATCTTCCACTTCGGGATTGTGTTGGATGTATTTTTCGGTCGAGATGTACTGGTCTAGGGTGCTGGG
>CALCCH010000699.1 GCA_937899855.1 uncultured Saprospirales bacterium
GAGTCTTCCGTTCGCTCCCCATCCAGAAAAATGTATTCCTAACTCGAAGTAGCGTACTGCTTTTTCAACTGGCCCGCAGCATCTTCCTTGCGGATGGCTCGAAAAGCGGTGGGCGCCGTAAACAGGACGCGGACCCGGTATTCCTCGATGATGCGCCAGAAAGTTCCGGCATCCGGGGTCCGAATGGGTTTTCCCTCAAACAAGACGGTGGTACAGCCCTGAATCAAGGGGGCGTAAACAATGTAGGAATGCCCCACGACCCAACCGATGTCCGAGGCCGCCCAAAATACATCACCCGGCTTGGTGTCGTACACCCATTCCAGGCTATTCTTCATGACCACCGCGTGCCCCCCATTCTCGCGGACGATCCCCTTGGGCTTACCGGTCGTACCCGACGTGTACAAAATATAGAGCGGATCATTGGCCGCTACCTCCACGTAGGAAGCAGGAGTGGCGGAGCGGACCAGGCTTTCCCAGTCGTGGTCCCGGCCCTCGGTCAGCTCGGCCGTCACGATGGACCGTTGGAAGACGATACAGGTACTTACCGGATACTCCGCCTGTTCGATCGCAGCATTGACGATGGGTTGGTAGGGAATGATTCGGTCGACTTCCTTTCCGCCGGATGCGGTGAGGATCAGCTTGGGTTGGGCGTCGTCAATGCGGAGGGCCAATTCGTGGGCCGCAAAGCCGCCAAAGACCACCGAGTGGATGGCGCCCAAGCGCGCGCAGGCCAACATGGCCACAACGGACTCGGGGATCATGGGCATGTAGATGACCACCCGGTCCCCCTTCGTCACGCCCTGTGCTTGCAGTACTCCCGCAAAGGTGGCGACCTTTGCCAGCAATTCGGCGTAGGTGAAGGTGGCTTTGGTATTCGTAACGGGAGAATCGTAAATCAAAGCAGTTTGGTCGCCGCGACCGTGTTGGACGTGGTAATCCAGGGCCAGGTAGCAGGTATTCAATTTGCCCCCGTGGTACCAGCGAAACAACTCGTTTTCGTCTTGCGATAGTATGGTGGGGGGAAAAGTAAACCAGTCGATTTTTTGGGCTTGCTGTTCCCAGAAACGTTCCGGGTCCTGGAGGCTCTGCTGGTATAGGGATGGGTACTTCATCGTCAGGGGGTGGTTTTAATAGAATGGGTCCGTCGAGAATCCATGAATTTTGCGAATAAAAATAGCCTATTTGGGACGCAATCCCCCGCCCGGGAGCCACTTTATTCGGGAGCCGGCTCCCGATTCCTCATTTGGTAGAGAATGCCCCAATCGAAGGGGGACCAGATACAGCTGGACAGCCCCGCGCTTTTGAGGCCATCGTTTACCCATTCGTTACAGGTATTGATTCCACTGTAGGATCCGTGGGCCCGGTAGAAGAAATCGTGGGGCGTATAACCGGCATCGGGGATCTCTACCGTAGCACCGGCAGGATTTTTTTCGAAGGAGGCCTCGATAAAAGTACGCAAACGCTCCAGTTGGGAGGCGCACAAGCGCACCCGAACCGCGTCCGCGGGGAGCCGAAAATAGCTGGTGACGTGCATCGCCGACTCGCTCTTTAGGAAGACGGCAGCAACTAGAGTCTCCAGTTTGAGTTCCGCCCAGGTGGGCGTATCCAGGTAGAAGCCTTGATCTCCCCAACCAAAGCCAAGGTATTTCGATTGCCAATCCCGATCCAATTGGCGCAGCAGCGAGGGGCCCACGAGCTTGCGCTCGATGAGGATATCGAGGTGGATGCCGTTGGAGGACAGGTAGATGTCGTGGACTTTGGGGCAATCGTCCAGGGGCGGGGAGGTCGTCAGTAGGGATAAGACTAAGGCGGCCAGGAGGTAGAGCAGCGGAGGCAAGAGCAGGGCCACCAGGCCAAGCAACAGGGCTTTGCTGCCTTTTTTGATCCAAGGTTTGATTTTATCGACCATCATTTTTTAGCTCCCCCTTTAATTTTTTAACTTGTTTGATCCTTCCGATGACATTGATGCGCTACTGAGCCCAGACCTCCTCCTTTTTATCCACCGCTCAACTGTATTCCTCATGCAACCGTTTCTACACTATTCCTCCGTCGCGGTTTTTTCCGTCTTCATCGGCAGCCAACTCACGGAGGGGGCCCTGCTCGTTCCGTACTGGCAATCGCTACCGGCAGCGGATTTTTACGCCTATTATGGAAAATTTGGACCTTCCATCGCCCAGTTCTACACCGTCCTGACCATCCTGGCGGCCACGATTTCCCTCGCCCTCACGGTCTACTGCCGCTGGATCGGCGCCCGGGCCTTTTCGAGTGCCTTGATCGCAAGCGGCCTTGCCCTACTCTTCGTCGCCAGCTTTTACCTCTACTTCCAAGGAGCCAACGAGTTGTTTTACCGTGCCGCCCTAACGGAAGAAGCGCTGCGGCAGGAATTGCACCGTTGGAGTACCTGGCACTGGGGAAGGATCGGTATCGAATTGGCCGCTCTGGTATTTTTGATGTTCGCCCTGGCCCAGCTCGACCGCGAAGCGACCAGCTGACCCCTAGGCCTCGGCGACGGCTTTGAGTGGCCCAATTACCATTTCCCAACCCTGCTGGATGTGTTCCATCCGCTCCGCATTGCCATCAAAGGTCTCGTTGGTGATGGTGAGCTGGACCTTACCGTCCACCTCCGTCAGATCGTAGGTGACGTGGATGTAATTCTCGGGCAAATCCGCCAGGCCAAAATTGGGATCAAAGGTTGAGTACTTAATCTGAGAATGGGGATGCCACGCCAGGACCGTCCCCTTTTGAAAGGCCTCGTAACCTTGATAATTGCCTTGCCAGGTAATGCTACTCCCCTCTTGCCAATCGGTTGCTACCGTGCAGTTAAACATATACACTTTGGTGTACTGGGATTCCGTCAGGACCTGCCATACCTTCGCGAGCTTGGCGTCCAGCACGACCGTCTTTGATGCTTTGAGTTGCTTATCCATTGGACTGTTTTTCTTTAGGTGAACTTTCAGGGAGCCAAGGTAGCATTTTTTACTCCGCGAAAGCCAGAATAAGGCTTCCGAACGTCGGGTCCAGTTCGGTAAACGTTGAAGCGGTCGGCGATTCGCGCGTGGTTTTCGTGGAAGGCCCAACAACCACCCCGGTAGCCGTAGACCAGCGCGTCCCCTTGCGCGTAGTGCCAAGCGGGCGTATTGGCACTGCCGTCCGCCGCGATCCGACCATCTCCTTCTACTCCCACGTAATTCCGACTGTTGCGATCCCCCACCGGGACGACGGGCTCCCGGACGTTGCCACTCAGCTCCAGACTGCCGTAGAAGCCCGCCCCGGAGTTGAGGCGGCTAAGGGGCGTCTTTCCCTGCGAGTGAATACCGGTACGCAATGGTCCCCGATAAGCCATCGTCTCCGACAAAATCCGACAACCAATGTAATCGGGATCGCTGCCGGTGGCCCCGCAGACGTCGTCAAAGTTGTCAAAGCCCAGGAGGTTGACGTGGACGTTGCCGTCGACGCAGTCTTTCCCCCGATCGCAGGCAAAAAGCCGTTGGTCCAGGTAGTAGCCATTTTCCAATTCGCTGCTGCCCCAGGCGTATTCCCGAAAGATGGCCGGAGCCGTTCCCCGCGCCGATTTTTCGTACTCCAATTCGGTCATGATCCGCATGCCCGCCCAGTCGGCGAGGGCCAGGCAATCGTTCCAAGATAGGAAGCTGCAAGCTTGGTCGGGGACGGAGGTGGTGTATTTCCCATTTTCCCAAACGATAAAATTACCGTAAGCCGCCCGGTCCGCCCCCGCAAAGCTCGCTTCGAGATCGATGCGGGCGCGGGCCTGTTCGGGACGCAGCGCGTTCAAAAAATCGCAGTACTGCTGTTCGGTCAGTTCGTAGCGCATTTGGTAAAAAGCCGCAAAACCCTTGGGAAAATCGGGGCCCAGCTTGCCCTGACGGGCACCGGAATAGGTATTGACCCCCGGTATGACGGCGTCGCGGTAATTCAAACAAGTATCGCAGCCCCCAATCGCAATTTCCGCCTCGGAAGTTATCTGGAACGCGCCCTGGTAAGTCCCCTTCCCGTCGGATTGATAAAAGGCATTGAGGGGCGCCCCCAGCGATCCCTGACTGGTGTCCAGTCGGTTCCGGTCCGCCAGTGATTTGGCGGCGCCCAGCTCGTAGGCCCCCCGGGGGATGTACACCATCTCGTAGGCGTGGGGCGTGGGCGTGCCTAGGAGACCCGGGGTGAAAGTCAGTTGAAAATCAATACAGCTTTCGGCCGCCTGATCGGGGGCCGGAAGGAGGTAGGCGCCCTGTCGATCGGTGGAAAGCCGGGCGCTAAAGCTGCTGTTCTCCAAGCGCAATTGGTCGATGACCAGGGGTTCGTTTTGCCCGTTTTTAAAAAAGAGGTAGAGGGCACTGTGGTTGACCGCGTCGTGCCAGTAGTCGTAGTAGAAGATACAGCCTTGGAGGGTCTGGCCTTCCACGGCGTTGACTTCGACGCGCGCCCGTTGGGTGCTTTGAAATTTGGTATTGGCTTGGGCCGGCCCAAAGGCGGCCGCGCAGAGTAGCAGCGCGAGGTAGAAAGGTAAAAGCGGCATGGAAAAATGGTTTGGTTATCGATTACTTAGCCTTCATCGAAGCCGAGCGTTTCGCTATCCCCACCATTCTCCTTTCGCCACCAATTTGGCGTGCCCCCCCACTTTGAGCTCGTAGTGATCGCCCCGGCGCGTACCGTCCAGGTGGAGGTAGGATTTCCGGTTCATCAGAAAGCCCTGTTCCACGCGGGCCCGGATTCGCTCCGCGCGGTAGCGGAGCAGGTAGGCTAGCAGACAGCCGTTGGCACTGCCCGTGGCGGCGTCCTCCTTGAGCACGTCGTCTTCGATGCAAAACATACGAGTGTGATAGTCGTTTTGGTTTTCGAAGGTTTCGGAGGTAAAGAAAAACAGGGAGGTGCTCAGGCCCTCGGGATGGGTAGATTTGTAGCCATCGTGGCGGAGCAGGAAGTCTTTGAGTTGTGGGGCGGTCAGTTGGATTTGGCGCATGGCGGCGAGGTTGCGCAGGGGGACGATGAGGAAGGGCAGGCCGGTCGAGATTTCCTGAATGGGTAGGCCTTCGCTCAGGGTGGCGGGGTCCAGTCCCAGGCCCGTCGCGAGGGCGTCGGCCGTGAAGGTTTGGAGGAAGTTGGGCGGAGCTTGGGTCATGACGAATAAGCTGGAGGCGGGTTTTTCGGCGGTGGCGATGTGCACTTCGATTGTGGCGTGGTTCAGGTCCAGTAGGATGGTGCTGGCGGGGGTGGACAGCAGGTGGTTGGCGATGACAAAGCTGGTGCCGATGGTGGGGTGCCCGGCGAAGGGAATTTCCGATTCTGGGGTAAATATTTTGACGGTGTAGTGCTGATCGGCCAGGCGTTTTTTGATAAAGGTAGACTCCGCAAAGTTGATCTCCCGGGCCATTTGCAACATGTCCTTCCCCGTCAACTGGTCGTCCAAATCCAGGAAGACGGCCAGCTGATTGCCGCCGTACTGGCGTTGGGTGAATACGTCCAGTAGGTAATAGGTTATTTTTTTCATGGTTGGTAACGTTGAGGGGAGGCAATCACTGTGGAATATAATCAATTCGCTCGTAACGCATCATTATTTTCTCCCCATCCTCCATCCGCTCCAGGATCAAATTTTCCTCAGCATCAAACGCGTAGCTCCATACTTCCCGCCGCAGCGGTTCTTCGTACAAACTGACCTGCAGTCCATTGCGGCGGCCGTGTGTACGGCACGCGCCGTACTGCCGTTTTTCATCCTTTTGCCGACTCACGATGACCCGATCCCAACGTAGAAAAATGTAGGGCGCTCCCTCGCGGGCGGCGGCGGGATCCTCCGTCCGAGGGCGCCACGCCCCCAACAATTTATCGGAAGCAGCCTGCGGAATTTTATTGGTTTTCCGCAGAAAAACCTGAACGGACTCGCCATCCTCCTCCCGGGACCAGGTCATGTTTTTCCCATCGATCGCCTCCAGGGTAAATCCGCCAAATTCATCTTTGACGCCATTGGTATTGACGATGGACAACTGCTTGCTTGGGGGGTCGTACTGCCAATAACCCACGGTATGCTGCGACCAGCCATTGCCCGAGGCCTGTGACTGGTCCGGATCAAGTCGGGTCCATTTGGCTTGTGGGGTCATGGTTTGCCCACCAATTTGCACCTTTTCAACCAGCCACAACCCGACGATTCGTTGTTCCACCTTGCAGTGGCTAAATAGGGTGAGTATCCCCAAAAGGGGCAGTAGTTTCTTTACCTCACGGACCGTCAAAGAAAAAAGTACCATAGGCTAGTGCTGATCAGGGCGGGAAGCAGACCGATAATCAGTCCATTCCGAAAATCCTCGATATGCTTGGCCAGATCATCCGCTACGGGGAGGTAATCGGGCCGCATGAAGGCTGGTTTTAGTTTTAGGTACACCAACCAATCAAAGAGGATTAAATCAGCCAGGTTAAAAATTTGAAAAATCGCGTAGGTCAGGACGAGGGCAAAGCCAAAGCCTACGTTTGGATCAATTAGCTCAAAATACAACACGGCGTAGGCCATGATGGGCAATTGAACGGCGAACAACAAAAGTACCACCAAGAGCCCTCCAATTCGATTTTGGTACTCCTCGGGAGCCCCCAAATCGGTTCCCCACATCTTGGGGTCGATGAGCCAAGATGCCATCAGGATCACGAAAGAGGGGAACGTGAGGATACCTCCCCAGATTAGAATGTGTACAATGGTAGCCATGACCTTCGATTGTCGTTTGCGATTAAGGCCGAGGGCAAAAAGCTGGCCGAGCCTCCCAGCCGGAACACCACGATCCAGTTTGGCAGTAAAGGACCTACTGGCCAGAGTAAGGTACTGCTTTTTACACGTTCTAGCGAATTTCACGCTCCAGTTTCGGTGATTCGCCCCACTCGGGCCCCTGACCTGAGGGCCCGCATCCTTTCCACACCCAAGCGGCGGGCGTCCTCCCTAGTCCTTTAATTCCAACCGCAGGAACTTGGTCTCCAAAGCTTGGATTAGCCAGGGAGCAGACAGGACCCGAATTTTTTCTTCCAAGCTGTTCACTTCCACCACCGCCTCGACCCGGGGATGGCGACTCCATGGCTCGACATCGAGGGTGGCGGGCTGGCCTTCGGTTTCTCGGAGGTGTAGGAAGAGGCTTTTTCCATCCAGCGCGGGGCGGGCGTTGACGAGCAGCAGGTCGCCCGTAGTGCTCAGGTCCAACAGGCGGGCCACCAATTTTTCCTCCTCCCCTCCCCCGGAGGAAGCCGCGCGTACGCGGGCGATGAGCGGAACCCGATTTCCCCAGCCAAATTTGGTGGCGAAGGCTACTGAATGGTCGGAGGAAGAAGTCAACCAGTACCGCCACTCCAGGGCACCCTGCTGGCTGGCCTTAAAATTGGTGGTCCAGTAGTTGTTGAATACCCAGGAATAGAGATGGGGTTTTTGGGGGCGGTGGCGGTAGTAAAAGTGTCCCGTATTGATGGCCCCCAGCTGTACCAGTGGAATATCGTTGCTGCTAAATACCATTTGGGTCGCCCCACTGCGCAGCGACGCAAAATGCTGAATGGTGTTCCAGTCGGCGGCCGTCCCTTCCAGCTGGTCCACTCCCGGCTCCACCACCCCTCCCTGTACGTCAAAGCGCAGCTGATCCGCACCTTCACCCCGGAAGGGAAAGGCTACGTAGCCCCCCTCGGGATCCGTATTCGGCAGTTTATTCATCCGGTACACCAGCTCGATCATTTTGGTATGGTGGTACAAGCGGATTTCAATCGCCAGTCCCTTTGCATCCGCACATTCGGGAATCTGTCCTCGCAAGTAGAGGCTGTGCCAGAGTGGGTACGAGCGGGTCCCCACCACTTGGCAATCGCTCAGACGGATCATGGTCTTGTCCAGGGGCCGGTAGGTGGTATCCCGATTGAGGTAGGTCAGCCGTTCCAAGTCCGAACGACTGTGGAGTTGTTCGAGCACAAATTCTCCGAGTTGGTATTCGCTACTGGGGTCCAGCCACTCCTTTTGCAGGTCCTTGTCAAACAAGCTGAGAATCCCCGCTCGCTTCCGATCGACCGTGAGGCGGTAGTATTGATTTTCGATCGTTGGTGAAGTGTCAATTGCTGGACTGGAGGTGCTCAAGAGGGGAGCCTCCAAGACTTGAATGCGGAGTACTTGGTAGCCCAGCGGCGGAATGTCGTTTACCCACAGGGCCCATTTGGTTCCGTCGTTGCGGCTTTGTACGATTTGGGCGGGCACCTGCTGGCCTTGGGCATCCAGGATGGCGTAGGCTTTATCCAGCGGCAGGATATCGTGATCGATAAATACCTCTACGCGTCCCGATCGCTTCCAGTTGAGGGTGTTGAACACCGTAATGGAAGGCAGTGGGGTGTCGGGCAGCTGTGGCAAAATCAAGCCGATGGCCTTTTCCCGAAGGAGCTCGGCATCTTGCTTAGCGGACCACACGTAGGAAGACTTTTGCCGCCACTGATTGATTGAATTGGTGGACGATGGATTGGAAATGCTCTCGTCCGCTCCGAAGGTATGCTCATCGTAAAACAACAGCGACTCGTAACATTCCGCCAGCGCTGCCGAAATACCGGGAGGAAGTTGACTACCCGCCATTCGGGCCATGGCCAGCAGACCGGAGGTCGCAATCAGGTTGGCGTGGGTACTCCGCGCTACCTTGGTCTCGTTCATCGCCGAGCCAAAGCCATCCGTCCACCAGTCGGGCCAGGCCACCTTTTGGACCTCCAGCTGATCGGAGTGGTTGGCTTCGAGGTAGTGCATAAACTCGCTGGCCAGCGAAAGCTTGAGTTTGGGCCATTCGTATTTTTCATTCCAAGCCCTCACGATATCACAAGCCTTGGTGGAGGGCGGCGAATTGTCCGTGATGTAACCGGAGAATTGCAAAGCCAGCCGATCAAAGGGATAGCCCTTCTCGTCCAGGTCGCCGAGGTAATTGGACAGGTTGTCCCGAAAAACGTCCAGCTTTCCGGTGGTCAGACTCAGGGTGTTGCCGTGCATGTAGTGCTCACTTCTAAACGCCAGCAAGCGCTTCCCCGAGGGCGACTCCCACCAAAACGACGTGGGTTGGTCAAACGGGATGCGGGCGCGGTGTCCGTGCTGCCCCATCGTCAGGTACTTGACGCCCGTACCGTGAAATACGTCGATCATACACCACCCGATGCCATTGACATCGTTTTGCATGGCCGTGGTCACGTCGATACCGCGGTCTTTAAAGGTCTTCAAGGTTTGGGCCTGGATGGCCAGGGCGGTTTCGTCCACAATATCGCAGAAGTTGAAGTACATCCCGGTCACCTCAATCCGTCCTTCCTTGATCCGTTGCAACAGGCGGTTGACCTGTACCTCGGGTCGACTTTCCAGGTATTCCTTGACGGTCCAGGAGGCTTCACAAGTCCAGCGGAATTGGGCCGCAGGGGGAAGGGGGTCGGTTTGGTCGCAGTAGTCCAGCGCCAGGTCGATAAAGCGCAGGTGTTCAGTTAGGATCTCGGATTGGGGGCGGGTGTAGCCAATATCGGTGTGGCTGTGTTGGACCAGGTGAATGGTCCATTCCTTTACCGGCCCCAGCTCGACGGGGAGTACTTGGGTTTGGTCGCCAATGGAAACCTTTGCCTCCAGGCGCTGAATCTGGTCAATGATCGGTAGCAAAACATCCACCTGATTCAGGTCGATCCGCAGTTGGACCTTTTGCCGCAGGTCACCCACCGTAATGAGGGCAGTTTGGGGATCGGCCAAATGCACCAAGTCAAAGCGTAGGGTGTGATACAGTCGCTCGTTTTGTTTGGTGACGGTACGCAATTGCTGGGCCGTACATTCTCTTTTCAGGGGAAGCTGGTAGGTCATGTACCAGGCATTGCTCCGCTGGTCGGCCGCCGTCAATCGGAGTCGCAGTGCTTGTCACGGGGGGAGCAGGGAGCTCGCTAGGGTGAGTACGGCGTAGCCCATTTGGTCGCCGTGTTTGTCAATCATCGAACGGTGAAAAGTCAGGCGCCCTCCCTCGCGCCGGGACTGGGCCGTCCACGTTTCGCGGTGGTTGCTGAGGGGATTGGCAAAGGTAAACCAACTTTCGTCGTTGACCAGCAGCTCGAATTGTTTGGGATCGTTGCGGACATCGATGCCGTAGAGCCAGATCAAGGAAACCGAGTCTTGGCCGACAGCCCCGTCAATTTTGTCGGTTTGCCACTCGATGGCAGGGAAGTCTGCGTTCGCCCGGGCCAGTAGGCTTTTCTCATTGTGGGCGTAGGGCGAGTGGTAAACGAATGGTGTACCGGCGAGGCGCTGGGTAAATCCCGGAAACAAGCTATCCTGGGACCAGAGGAAGGGGATGCTGGTAAAAAGGATCAGCGTGGCAAAAACGAGTAACTCGCGGTAAGCTTTCTGGTTCATTTGGTTTTTATTTTTGGGAATCCACTCCGTGTCGGCCCAGGCCAAGTTTTACTTTTTAAATACCCGCTGCGTTTCCACTACCTGACCGCCCTCGGAAACGATCCCGAGGTAGTACCAGCCCGATTCAAACTGCGATAAGTCAATGATCGTGGGGCTATCGCTCGGGCGCAGGGACGCTCTCCGCACCCCTTCGGCGTCGTAGACCTCCACCAGGGAATGGACGGGGGCACCGGACAGGGTAAACTGATCGTCCACCAAAGTGGGGTAAACGGCCAGCTTGGGGGCAGTATCGCCATCAATCGCGATGACGGGGCTGTAGCGAAAACTTTGATCCTGGTCCACTAGCTTGAGGCGGTAGTAGACAGTAGCAGCGTGGGGCGTGGGGTCGAAGTAGGTGTAGGAAGTGGGGCCAGTGGAGAGGCCTTTACCGGGCAGAAAGGCAAGGCGCTCCCAAGTGTTGTGGTCCCCCAGCTTTTGGATTTCGAAGCCCTGGCTGTTCTCCTCCCATTCGGTCACCCAGTGCAGCTGGATACCACGATCGCCCCGGTCTTCGGCCAGAAAAGATAACAAGCTCAGAGGTAAAGGAGTGGTCGTTACCGCGACTTGGTGCAGGAGCGTATGGTAACCCGTGGTACTTTCCCGGGTACCGATATTGGCCAATTCAATGCTGTACCGGGCGTCGGACGCCAGGCTGGCTTCCGCGTCGGGGAAGTTAAGAAACAACTGGTAATCACCGACGGCTACGTCGGCGGGCAGGGGAAGGAGCAGATCGATCGGGTGCAGACCGTGGCCCAGGTACCGCAGGTCCAACTGCGGCGTGATGTCGATGACGTGTTCTTCCAAACCGTTGACCGCCCGGAGGATCACTTCACTCGTCCGTGGATTGTAGGGACTGCCAAAGCCCGTGTTCTCAAACACCGTTTGGAGGTGTAGCGTATCTCCCAGAGCTACCGCATCGTCGATGGTGGCTTCCCGGAGTGCAAAGCGGTAGCCCAACTTTAGGGTCAGCTCGTCAAAATAGCCCTGGTCTTTCCAGTAATCGTACAAGTCAGTGCCCCCCTCGATGTTGGCGTTGATGGCCAGGTTGTTGAACTTGAGGAAGGACAATTCGGGCAGGGGGTTGTGGTTGAGGGCGTAATTGCTCGGCAGGGGTTCGCCACTGCTGACCACCCAGTTGAGGTCTTGCGCGGCGTAGGCCTGTTGCTCGGGGATGGAGTCGTGGTGCCACATCCAGTTTTGGTCAAATAGAATGGCATCGTTGTGGGTGCCGACGCGAGCGCTCAGGTAGCCACTGTAAGCCGTATTTTGATCCACCGGGGCGACGATACCGTGGTAGTTTTCCAGGTATTTCATCTTGTTGTGGTAGTAGTAGCGCGTGGCGACCATGCGGTCCGGTGGCACCACCCGCAGGAGGGAATCCAGGATTTGGTGGCCCCCATTTTTCACGGCCAGGGTAAAATTATCCACGTGGCCTTCGGACGAGCTGTGCCATTCGCCAAAGTGTCCGATCAAGCCCGCCTCCACGTGGGCGATGACGTCCTTGTTGTTCTCAAAGTAAGGTCGCAACTGCGCCAGGTGCTGGTGGGTCCGCTGAACGGAGGCATCCATCTGGGGCAGGCCGTAGCTCCAGTTGTAACTGAAGCGGGGAATCAGTTTGAAGCCCGCCGTTCGCAGGGCATCGCAGTTGGCCTGGAACTCATCGAGGACGGATTGGTCGATGGGCCCATTCATAAAATCATCCAACAGGTAATACCGTCTGATCAGGGTGACTTTGTCGTCGCCCGTCCGCAATGCGGCCAGTTCGGCCGCGGTGGGAAAGGGCTGCAATTCGTTGTTGCTCCAGGCCCCAATCGAGTAGAACCAGCCCCGCTCGGGATTGGCCAGGGAGAGATTGTGGATGGGATAGGTCTGGGTGGTTTGGGCCCCGAGCCACCGAAGGGGCAGGAGGCAGAGGAGTAGAATTAGGGGTCTCATCGTCAGCTTCATTTTGGGGTACTACTTGGAATACAAAACCACCTCAAAATGCCTTTCACCCGCTAGCGAAAGAACCCAGAACTGGCCTTATCTAAAAATAGTCATTTCCCAAGGCTTTCCAAAATTAAAATGTACTCCCACCAGGGATCAGCAGCTCTCCGGTAGGACCCAACAGCGCCTTGTCTTCCACTGCCGCTGGAGAAATGGACACTCCTATTTACCAACGGCTCCGTACCACTACCTCCGTCGAGGGATTTTTATCGTCGTTGGGATCGATGGCGATGGGCGCCACTACCCGTACCAGGATGGGCGTGCCCTCCTCTTTTAAGCACAGATCGATGTTGTTGTCATTGTCGCCCAAGTCAGCAAGCTGAAAGGGGTTAACCGTGATCGTATCCGCACCCCGGACCAGGCTGACTTGGAAATCATCCAATTCATTCGATCCCAGTTCCTCACCGTTTAGGGCCCTCACCCCTCCCGACCATACGGCCTTCACCACCATTTTAGTAGCCGCCCGTGGGCAATCACAACCGGGCCCCTCGGCCAGGTAGGGATAATCATCGGCCAAGGTAAAGTATTCGGCATAGCTCAGGGTTGGGCCTTCCGGTAGCGGAATCACCTCCGCGCTTTGCCCCTTGAAATTGGCACCGGTCCTGCTCATCAGATCCGCCACGATCTCAACCGATACGGGGGGATTGTCCGGGTGATTGCCATACTCCCCAATCAGCAAAACGGTCCGGAGTTCAAAAGTTTCTTCGGCGGGTAGGAGCGTTACCGCCTCCACGCCGTAGGTACTGCCGTCCTGGGTGGTCACCTCAAAATCGCCGGCGTCCAGAGTAGCGGGGTCCAGCTCCAGGGAAAAGACCAGGGGCATGCCGTCCTTACCGGGGGCTTTGACGTACAAGGCCCTGGCCCGTTGGGGCAAGCTATTGTCCAGACCAAAAAAGGCCGACAAAATCCGGGCCTCCCGGCTTTGATCCACCTCGGGCACCGTAGCAGATAGGGATACGTCCCGAGGGCTTCCGACGCAGCCAAAGGCAATTAGGACCGTGGCCAGCATGCCGATGGCGGAGGACAGAATATGGAGCGGGGCGGGCATTCTCATGGGGTTGTATTTTATGGAAAGGGGTTTTGCGAAGATAGGAATCTTTTGACGCCCCTCCAATCAGTCAATGGGCTGTCCGTTGAGCAGTTTTACCAAGTCTGCCTTGGTATCGGGGGTGGGTTCTATCCGGCGGAGCTTGTTCAATTCGGATTGGATGGCGCTCGTCCAGTGGTCGGCCGTCCAGGCTTGCAGGGTGCGCAGGGTCGCATTGCGGTTGCAGATGGCGGGGCTGTTCAATCCGGCCAGGATGCTGGCCTCCCACACGCCCGGATGATGTTGGAGAAAGACTCTCAGGTGCGCCAGAGATTGGTGATTGGGCCAGTCGGGGCCGAGGCACG
>CALCCH010000700.1 GCA_937899855.1 uncultured Saprospirales bacterium
AACCACACCACCAACCGCCAACCCCCATTCAACAACAAAGAGGCAATAATCCCCACCAAGCCGCTGACAAAGTTGGCAATAAAAACGGTCAGGCATACCTCAAAGTCCGCCCACCGATCCGTCAACAAACGCGATAAGAGCAAGCCCTCGATCACCACAATGACCAACATAAAGAGCCAGCCCTGCGGCATAAAAGCCAATATTCCGAAACTTACGTT
Organism: uncultured Saprospirales bacterium; assembly: GCA_937899855.1. Taxonomy (GTDB): domain Bacteria; phylum Bacteroidota; class Bacteroidia; order Chitinophagales; family Saprospiraceae; genus CALLVY01. Next base: position 219 of record CALCCH010000700.1, read on the forward strand.
TAGTGTCATCATCCGTCCCCTTTTTTTGTGCGGTCCCAATTCCAGCTTTGTGGATGCTGGCTCGGACCGAGATAGGACGATTGGATCAAAACGACGGAATTATTATCCGATCCCCTCTATTTTATCTACCAATGCGCCCGCAGCCCTCCCAAACCACCCCCTCCCAAATAGGCGCAATTGCCCCAAAACCTTTATTTTCCGCTCACCAAAACGGCTTTCCCGGAATGAAATATTGGAAAACAATCGCGCGTTGGCTCCTCCGGTTGGTCCTCTCGACCAGCCTCCTGCTCCTCCTGCTGGCCCTCGCCATCCAATTGCCCGCCGTCCAAAACTACCTCCGCCAACAACTGCAAAGCTACCTCCAGACCACCCTCCAGACCGAAGTCCGCATCGCCACCCTCCGCCTCCAACTGCCCACCTCCCTGAGCCTCGGGGGCCTCCACCTCGAAACCCCCCGGGGCGATACCCTCCTCCAAGTCGACCGGGCCGCCGTCCATTTTCGCCTCCACCAACTGCTGCGCCAACGCATCCAGTTCGACCAATTGGAGCTTACCGGCGGTCGCCTCGACCTCTACCTCGGTCGCGACAGCAGCAACATCGACTTCCTAACCTCCGCTTTTGCCGCGGATACCACCGCTGCGGAGGAGTCGCCCGCCCGCCCCAGCCCCTGGCAATTGACCTTTGGAGGTGCCCAACTGCTGCTCCGCGAGCTCGACCTCCGCTACGTCGACGAAAAGCTGGCCCTCGACCTCGCCACCCGCCTGGGAAGCCTCTCCGCTGCCGTGGAACAGCTCGATTACCGGGCCAACGATTACCAAATCGGAGCGCTCCAACTGCGGAATACCGCTATCCAGCTGGCCATGGGCACCCCGGAGGGGCCACCCACCACCGCAGGAGCTCCTACCGCTTTTCAAGTCGCCGCCGCCCAACTGGATTTGGAAGCGGTGACCCTGGATTACCGCAGTCCTAGTCTCGCCCTCGCTACCCAAATCGAGATCGGCCAACTCCGGGGGGGCAGCCTCCACCAAAGTGGGGATACCCTGGCCATCGAGGCCGATCGGATACTGCTGGACCGCAGCCGGCTTCGCTACGACCAATTGCCCATCCCCCCGCCCCGCGCCGGTTTCGACCCGCAACACCTGGACTTTTATGACCTGTCGGCCACGCTGCGGGATTTTCGCTACGCCTTGCCCGATCTCTCCGCCGACGTACAACAATTCTCCGCACGCACCGCGGATGGGTTTTGGCTAAAAGAATTGCGCAGCCAAGTGGCCCTCGCCGAGCGGGGGCTCCAACTCCGCGAAACGAGTCTGACGACTTCGAACCTGGAGTGGACCAGCCGCCTGCTGCAAATCGACTACCCCCTGCTGGCCCCTGCGCCGCCGCCCCTAGCCGAGCGCCTGATCGACTCCGACGCTCGGCTGCTCTCCCGTATCCTGCGGGACTTGGCTTACATTTACCCCCCGCGCGATAGCCTCGATTTTTTTCGCCAGCACCGGGACCGCAAGCTGCAGCTCCGCCTCCGGGCCAAGGGCTCTCTGGCCGAGCTCGACCTTCGCTCCCTGACCCTGCGTGGACTGGGCTTGGATGCCCAACTGCGGGGCCAGCTTCGCCAGCTCGACCGGGTGGACCAACTGGCTCTCGACCTCCAATTGGCGCGTCTTCAAACCAGTGGACCCGCCATTCGGAGCTGGCTACCGGACAGTTTGCTGCCCGCCTATGTCCAATTGCCGGATAGCCTCTTCGCTCGGGGAAGTATCCGGGGCCACCGCGAAGCCTTTACGGCGGATGTTCAGGTCCAAACCCGCCGCGATACCCTGCAGGCGACCACGCAGTTTCGTGCCGTAGTCCGAGCCCGTGATATTGAAATTCCGGATCGGGCCTTTCTGGAGGTACGGGTCGATACCTTCGTCATCGACCGGGCTGATTTGCTGGCCTACCTGCCACCCGATTTGCTGCCCCCATTTGTCGAGCTGCCGGAGGCTTTTATACTGAGTGGTCGACCCGCCGTGGGCTACCTCGATCGGCTGTCTTCCACGCTGCAGCTCAGCACCCTGCGCTCGGGAATGCTCCGTCGTTACGATTTTTCGGGGGACCTCCGTGGTCTTTTTTCCGACCAACCCGAATTGGACCTCACGCTGCGGGCCGAGGACGTACCTCCCGATGAGTTGGTCCACTTTCTTCCCGATAGTTTGCTGCCCCGCTACTTGCGCCTGCCGCTGCTGAACAATATCGTCGGTCGGTTTAGCGGACGGCCCGACGATTTTCGAAGTACCCTACGGTTTGCGTCCAATACCGGCGACTGGGATTTAAACGCCCTGCGACAAGGGGATGCTTTTGCGCTCGATTTGAACGTTGCGGACCTGCGGACGGCCGCTTTTTTCTCCGATCGCTACCTGGATAGTCTCCTGGGTTTTTCCCTCCAACCCCTCGCCTTGCGAATGGCCCTCAAGGGGGAGGGCTTCGACTGGTCCGACCGGACCGTAGTCGACTTGGACCTGGCGATTCACAGTGCTGTGGATACGGCCACCCAAGGCTTGCGCATCGCAGGCCAAGTGTCGGAACGCATACTGACCGCCCGGGCTCGGGCTACCGAACCCGAGCTGGCCCTAGCGTCAGAACTGCGGCTGGACTGGTCGACGGCCCTGCCCCAATTGCGGGCGGACCTTCAGATCGACCGTTTGGATTTACAGGCCCTCCGGCTCGCTTCGGAACCCTTTTTGATGGCGGGGCAACTGGCCCTGACCGCCGAGGGGACGGGTTTGGATACGCTCCGCGGACGGGTCCGTTTGGACCAGTGGAACTTGCGCTACGCCGATCGCCTGGAACGGATCGATAGCCTCTTGTTGACCGTGGATTTGGATCGGGGAAAGAACGACCTGCGGGTCCAGTCCGACTTTTTGGATGGAGCCTGGCGGGGGGATTTTTCCATCCCCCGGACGGTGGAAATCCTGCCCGCACTGTTCTACCGCGCGGCTCAACTGGACTATCCCGATACCTTAGTCGGTGCCACTGATGATCGCTTTGCCCTGTCGCTCCACCTCCATCGCCCCGAGGTCTTGACCCTGGGCTTTATCCCGACTTTGGAAGGGCTGTCGCCTTGTTCACTGGCGGTCGAACTGGACAATCGTCAATCCCATTTAGCGCTGCGCGCGGAGCTGCCTTTTGTTCGCTACCAAGCTTCCAATTTTGAGGAGCTTTCCCTGCTGATCGACGGCAATCAGGAAGGCTTGACTTACGAATTGGGGCTGCGTCGGGCGGAGGTGCGGGGCATCGCCGTGGTGGATTACTTTCGTACTTTCGGGACCCTGGCGGAGGGGCGACTGACGAATACCATCGAGACGCGGGATACGCAGCAGCGAGAACGCTTCGCCTTTCGGTCTTCCCTGCAACGAACCCGGGAGGCGGCTTACGAATTGGTCCTGGCGACCGAACAATTGATCAACTACGAAAAATGGCGGGTCCCGGAGGGCAACCGACTGGGCTGGTCGGCTACGGCGGTGGATGCGGAACGCTGGCGTTTTTCGAAGGGAAATTCGGCCATCGCGATTGGGGCCATCAACGCGCGAACGGGCTGGCGGCTAAGTTTTGAGCAGTTCGATCTGCAAACCGTTTCCGATATCATCAAGCTGGACGGGGACTATTTTGGAGGGGTGTTGAATGGGGAAATTTCCTTGTTGAATGTTCCTACTCAACCGACCTTCTCGGCCCAACTGGACATCGACAAACTCGTAACCCTCGGTGGAACCCTGGGGGATCTCAAGCTCCGCGCTATCGACGAAGGGGCGCGACGAATCAAAATGGCAACGAGCTTGCGGGGGAATGGCAACGACCTGCGGCTAAAGGGGACGCTGGATTTAGATGCTCCCTACGAAGCCCTCGACTTTTTCCTTGACTTACAGTCGGTCAACCTAGCCGCGATCGAACCACTGAGCCTGGGTTACCTCGAAAATATGAACGGGCAGCTGAAAGGCCGGTTGGACATCACGGGCAATTTTTCCCAACCCGCCCTCCTCGGCGAACTGCGCTTTACCGAGGCTGCTTTTGACATCCAAAGCCTCAAGGCCCGCTTACAATTGGGCGAGCAGCCCGTCGTCTTCGACGCCAACGTCATCGAATTCCGGGACCTGGAAATCCGCGATGTCAATGGCAACCAAGGCGTCATGTCCTCCTACGTACTGACTAGTGACTACCGCAATTTTTTCCTCCAAGCCCAGCTGAACCTCCAGGATTTTCTCGTTCTCAATACCACCGCCAAGGACAATGATTTGTACTACGGCAAACTGATCGTCGACGCAAATGCCACAATCACCGGCCCCTTGACGGCCCCTACCGTAGAGCTGGTAACCCAGGCCAAAAAGAACTCCCAACTGACTTACGTATACAATCCTTACTCCCGTGATTTGGAGAGCCACGAAGGGGTAGTAGAATTCGTCGTCCCGGAGGAATTGCGTTTGCGCCGGGCCCGGCAAAAAAGCCAGCTGCAAGAGGTCTCGGAGGGTTTCAATACCAAGATTACGGTCCGGGCCGAGGTGACTGATGCGCTCGATTTTAAAGCCATTACCGATCCACTTTCGGGGGATCATTTTACGGGAAAGGCCAAGGGGGACGTCGTCTTTACCTTGTATCCCGACGGGAAGATGGAACTCAACGGACAGCTGACGACGGTGGAGGGGAAATACCTATTTACCTACCAAAAACTGGTGCGCCGCCCCTTTGACGTCAAGCCGGGAGGTACCCTCACTTGGACCGGGGACCCCTACAATCCCGATTTGGACATCGACGTGGAATACCGGGTACGCACTTCCCCGGCTCCACTGCTCGCCAACGATACGGACGCCAGCAGCGTATCGACCGCCAAACAGGTGTTCTTGGTTGTCCTAAACATCGGCGGACAGCCTTCCAAAACGGAGATCAGCACCTCCATCAGCTACCCCAGCAATGCGGAGGGCAATACGAACGATAGTGAGATCGAAGCGGCCATCAACAACGTCAACCAGGACCTGAGTCAGCAGAATACCCAAGCTTTTGCCCTGATTTTATTCAATGGCTTTCTGGCGCAGAACCCCGGAAACGCCGATTTCCAACTGCCCGATCTTTCGGGGAACATCAACAACGCCATCAGTCAACAACTGAACAATCTCGCCAATCGTTACATCAAATTTGTCGAAGTGGACTTTGGCTTGGATGCTTACCAGACCGATAGCGAACAGGAGCAAATGGACCTCACCGTAAGCGTTCGCAAACGCCTTTTCAACGATCGGCTCCTCATCAGACTGGATGGAAAAGCCAGCTCCGAGACGGGCCCCGATCAGGGCAGTACCCAAACCTTCCTGGACAACGTCACGGTGGAATATTCCCTCACCCCCAGCGGTCGTTTCAAACTCAAATTCTACAACCAGCGCGATTTTGATGACTTTATCGGTGGAACGGCCCTTAAGGTGGGCGGCGCCCTGGTGTTTTCAAAAGACTTCAATACCTGGCGTTGGAAAAAGCGACAATGAGCGGTCCCCGATGGTCGACAAATTCTCCGCCAAAGCCGGGCGGACTCCCATTTAAGACCTACCTTTATCACCGATGAGACCATGGAGTATACTCGCCGGCCTAATGCTGTGCCTGCTGGGCAGTAGTTGTTCCTTACAGCGGACCCTGCCCGAGGGGGAGTACCTGTACACCGGGGCCAAGATCAAGGTGGTGCCTACGGAAAAAGGTTTTGCCACCACCAAGCTGAGTGCGAGTTATGCGGGGCTACTCAAACAGCCCAAGCCCAATGGCAAATTCTTGGGCCTGCGTTGGGGCCTGCGTTTGCACAATCTTTTTCACAGCGAACGGGGCAATAAATTTTGGGCTTGGTGCCAACGGAAATTGGGCAAGCCACCCGTCATTACCAAAGACAAGTCACGGAACAGACCCAGCAAATTCTGGCAAACCGGGCTGTTAATCAGGGCTTTTTCGAAGTCCAGGTCAAAGCGGAAGTCAAGCAGAAAAAGCGCAAGGCCAGCGTCTTGTACCTCGTCTCGGTGCGGCCTCCCCACCGCATCAGCGCCCTGCGCAACGCCGTAAGCGATTCCGTCATCCACCGCAGCATCGACGCCATTCAGGACAGCAGCCTACTGCGCCCGGGCGAAGCCTATCAGCTCGACCTGCTCAAACGGGATCGCGAACGCATCAACACCTCCCTCCGCCGCCGTGG
>CALCCH010000701.1 GCA_937899855.1 uncultured Saprospirales bacterium
GGAGGGTGGTACAGCTGAGGGTGGGGCCCAGTTCGTCGTTGACCACCAGGGTATGGGGCCCACAGGAATTGCCCGTCGCCAGCTCAATGATGGAGACGCTGTAGGTGCCCACCGCGTTGAGCGTGATGGTGGGGGCGGTACCGATACCGTCGATCGAGACCAGAAAGGGGGATTCGTCGGCGCGGTCACTGGCCAGGAAGGTGTTGGGCGTGACGATGCCTTCGCAGTTGGGGTCGAGCGAGAGGGCAATATTGGTATCGCAAATGACTTGGGCGGTGGCCCCCAGGGGCAACAGAAAGAAAAGACCCAGCCAGCTCCAGTAAAAGGGGCGGGTGGGGAGGGCGGTGGGAGGTTTTGGAATCATTGTTTATCGGTTTTGGAATAAGGAGAATTCAGTAGCAGCCCCAGCGACACTTTTGTCGGTGGATACCGTTGTGCCGTAGCGCACTCCGCAGCAAGCGGGCGATCGAGCTACGCCAGTCTGACTTTTTCCCACGCTCGGAAAAAATCAAAGACACCAGTAAATGTTCGGTTTTGAGATGACCCTACTATCCATTCGTCTGAGCACCGACCAGAGCAACGGGGCTCCCATCGGGCGTACGACGCCAGGGTGGTAAATCAGGGGAAGCAATCACTGCCGGAGCCAAGGCTCCCGGTGGCAGTTGGATAGTAATCGGTATTTGGGATGGTAAAACGGTTTGGAGATTACTTCCACTTTGAAGGTGCGAACACCCAAGAGTGAACACACAATCATATTTATTTTTATCTAATTTATCAAAACGCGTGCCGACTTTTGTGCACGGCTCCTCGCCGGACGACTACCAGCCACAAATTTGGAGAATCGCGGGGCAAGACCTATTTTTGAAATCCACAATCCCGATCCACATGCTGCGTACCCGCTCCGTCCTCCCCCTGTTGCTTTGCCTACTCGCCGGTTTTGGTAGCTACCGCAGCGCCGCGCAGATGACGGCCAATATTGACCTGCCCGCTTTGGAGAGCCCTTATTCCACCATCTACACCCACCTGTATTTTTTACAGCCCGACACCTACGATCCCTTGCTATCGGCCCGATCCCTTTACGGCATTTCCGACAGCATCCGAGCCCGCAATGCCGCCATCCAACTCAAGCAGGTATTTGACGGCAAGGGGCTCTTCGTCGACCTGGAATCCCTGCCCAAGAATCGCAACTTTCGGGACAGCACCACGCAAAAGAGCTAATTCAACCCCTTACCCCAAGCCCTACCAGAAGTTTACCTCGAAAAGGAAGACAGCAGTAGGTACTAATCACGGGAAACCGTCGCCCTCTTGGATCAATTGCACCGCGAGGTGTACCCGCTGGGCTCCAATATTTTGGTCAATCTCTTCCCCCACATCGGACAAGGCCGCTTCCTGGGGCTGGCCACCTGGCAGTACGTCGGCATTTTAATTTTGCTGTTGTTTACCTATCTGATCAACGCCCTACTCAGTCGGATGATCAATCCCCTGATCGGCTATCTGACCCGACGGTACTTGGGGGAGGAGGGCACCGAGCGTCAATTGGTTTGGAAGGCAGCCAGCTACCTGAGTATGCTCATCATCCTGGCCCTCCTGAGGATGTTGGTCCCCACCCTCCTCCTCCCCATCCAGCTGGCCGAACTGACGCACAAAGGCCTGCTGATCGCCTCCACCATCATCCTAGTCCTTTTCCTCTTCCGCACCATCGACCTGGTCATGATCTACGTCCGGAGCTGGGCGGCCAGTACCGAACAGAAATACGATGAGCAATTGCTCCCCATCGTTCGCACCACCCTCATCATCATCGTGGTCCTGGGTGGCTTGTTTCAGATCTTAAACCTGCTCAACGTCAACGTCACGGCCCTCATCGCCGGGGTCTCCATCGGGGGTCTGGCCCTGGCCCTGGCGGCACAGGATACGGTCAAAAACCTCATTGGCTCGGCCTTCGTCTTTGCCGATCGGCCCTTCCAAATAGGCGACTACATCGAATGGGGGGGCCGGGCCGGTGCCGTCGAACAGGTCGGTTATCGTTCCACTCGCATCCGTACCGGAGACACGTCCCTTATTTCCGTACCCAACGGAACCATTGCCAACGTAGCCGTCACCAATAAGGGAATGCGGACCTTCCGCCTGTTTCACCTCACCCCGGGCGTTACCTACAATACCCCTCCCGCCCTAGTGGAGCAATTTATTGAAGGCCTGCACGGCCTGGCCAAGGCCCACCCCATGGTCAATGCGGAGATCAGTTATATTTACTTCAATAATATGTCAGCTTCCTCCCTCGACATCATGTTCCGCGTCTACCTAGACGTGCCCAGCTACGCGGCCGAACTGCGGACCAAGGAAGAACTCCTCCTGGGCATTTTGCGGTTGGCCGAAGTCCTGGGTGTTCACTTTGCCTTTCCCTCCAGCTCCGTCTACGTCGAGCAATTCCCCGAGAAAAAGGTCCCCCCAGCGCCCTTTCCCAATCCGGCCGACCGTCAGGGCCCCCTGGCCGATTTCCTCCAGCAATTCGAAAAAGCACAGCAGCCACCACCTTCCGCTTGATCGAGTTCCCACCTTTGGTAGCCCCGTACATCCCGCTCCAAAATGTTTGAAGTTTGCTTCTGTTTAAAACAAAAAGTTTATATTTTCTTGTTTTAAAGAAACATTTTGTTTTAATTTGTAGCGCAAGTAATCACTGACTTCCCAAAATCAATCGTACTATGAGCACTAGACACTTTCGTCGGATTAAAAAATGCGTTTCACTATTCCAATCTTGGAGGCAAATGATCAAGACCTACATCATATCGTACGGATTCAAGGCAGCGGCTATCGCACTGTTGCTGCTCTTGTTCTGGCAAAAGGACCTCCACCTGCAATTGGATCTCCAGGCAGCTTCCACGGGCCTCCAGTCCACCGCTCCTATCCCGCCGACTTTGCAGTCGCTCATCACTTGGGATTGGCTCCGCCCAGCCCCTGCCCTCCCCACCGCCCCATACGATAAACCCCCAGCTACAACCACAGCAATTTACAACAACCCCCCAACAAATAACAAAAAAACCACCACCACCAAAAACAACCTACATTTCCCCGAGGAGCAAAACATCTCCCACCTCCAAGCTTCTCCCCCAACGCGGACGGCCAAGGAGAAAAAGCAATTGGCCTACGTCAGACGCTTCGCCAAGGTGGCTCGGGCCGAAATGCAGCGCTACGGCATCCCGGCGAGCATCAAACTGGCCCAGGGCCTGATCGAAAGCAATGCCGGCGAAAGTCCCCTGGCGCGGCGCAACCACAATCACTTCGGGATCAAGTGCTTTTCCAAACACTGTAAGTTATTAGACAATAATATCATTACAATTATTAAATTTGCTTTATGAGTGGGA
>CALCCH010000702.1 GCA_937899855.1 uncultured Saprospirales bacterium
AGAACCAAAATCTGCTGAAGCTACGAGCAAAAACATTTTTCAGACACACCCTAGTGGTAGACCCCGGTGGCTTACTAATTTTTGAACTCCCCACCACCCCCAAAGTCGGGCTGGCCCTGCAAATGCGTTTTGCCTCCTAGAGGGGCGATATTGAAAACCTCATCAAAAAAAGCCAACCATGATTAACTTACCTAAAATAATATTCATCTTCTTATTGTTGACAATAAGCCTCAGTACCCAGGCCCAAATCCTTGACAAAATCTCCATCGAACCCACCATCGGAACGGAGATGGCACTGGCGCGCTTGATCCCCCAAGTCATTTTAGAGCAAGGCAACCGTCCGGAGCCTAGCACCACCAGCATTGACGGAGGTTGGGCCCTCCTTGGTGGTGGCTACCTTAAATTCCGTTTACACGAACGCTGGCAAATCAAAACGGGCGTGCTCTTCCAACTGGAACACTTTGATTATACCCTGGACGGGCTCGTTTTTGGTAGCGATATCGATCCCAGCCGCGGGGGATACATTAGTACCTCCACCCTCAAGGGAGCAATGGGCTTGCACCGTTGGAACATCCCACTACTCTTGGATTACTACTGGCAAAAAGATACCTACCACTTCAGCATTGGCTTTAATCGCCGAGCCACCAAACGCGACTTTATCCACAGTAAGGTGGTCTATTTGGGCAACGGCAGCGTTGAAGGCGGTCGGTTGGAGCCTACCAAAGTGGAAGAACCCTATACGCACAGCCTGGGGGCGGTACTCGGCATTGGTCGAAAATTCTGCTTTCAATCTCCCCACCCCGCTCTCCTGATTCGTGTACTGGGGCATTACCATTTGGGCGAACCCATCCTAATCGCCAATTTTAACAAAGGCCGTCGCAGCCCCTCCTTCGCCTTGGAGGTAGGTTATGAGTTTTAATTTTAAATAAGTTATCGATGAAGTACTTACGCTTTACGCTATTGACGCTTGTCGTAATGTCATTCAGCCAAATGCCCACAGCGGCACAAAATACCGGTCGGTTCGCATTGGAGCTGGCCACCGAATTGAATTTTAGTGATTTCTTGCTCCGTGCCAATGAGCAGGAAGTCTTGTGGGCGCAATCCGGTATCGAACCAAAAGTGCAAGGACAATTGGGCTACGGCCTGACTGTGAGTGTGGTACATCCACTAAGTCCTCGATTGGCCCTCAAAGTTGGCGGGAGCGCCCAATGGCAACGCTTCCGCTACCGGATGGATGGATTCCTCACCGAAGCCGATCTTCTCAACAACTTTAATGATCCACCATCTTCTACGCTAAAGGCCGACTTTCAGTATTGGAGCCTGGATATTCCCTTAGTCCTAGAGTGTCGCTTTGGTCCGAAACGCAGCATTTTGGTCCACGTAGG
>CALCCH010000703.1 GCA_937899855.1 uncultured Saprospirales bacterium
TCATGCGTAGTAATGCAGTTTTATGACATACTCGACCAGGTGTTTTCCAGCCATGTCTTCGAGCACGCGCTCGACCTTGTTTTGCTCTACCGCCAAATCGAGTAGGGATTTGGCGTAGCGGGAGGCGATTCTGGTTATGGACATAAGACAGTGCTTTTGCGGAAGTTAGTTGAGTTTGATTTCGTCGACCAAGCTGTTGGCAAATTTCTCCTGTTCGCCATCACCGGTCAATTGCTTGCGGATAATTTTTTCCGCCACTTCCAGGGCCATGTTCGCCGCCTGGTTCTTCACTTCCAGGAGCGCCGCATTCTTCTGCGCCTCGATGTCGCGCTGGGCGTTGTCGACAATTTTCTGCGCCTCCTCTTTGGCTTTCTCCTTGGCCTCGCGTACGATGCTGTCCTTGGCTTCCTTGGCCTCTTTGAGGATATTGCTCCGCTCTTCGCGGGCCTGGGCCAGCAGCTCCTCGTTTTTGGACTGTAGGGCAGTCATCTCTTCCTTGGCGCGCTTGGCCTCGTCGAGGGCATCCTGGATATCGGACTCGCGCTTCTTCAGCGCGTCGCGGATGGGGCCAAAGGCGTAACGCGACATCATAAACCAGAAGATGAGGAAAATCAAAGAGGACCAGAACAACAAACCAAAATCGGGCTTGATCGGAGAAAAGTCTGCTAGGAATATCATGTTCAATTGTTTTCTACATTAAAAAAGTGGAGCGTAGTACCCGCTGACCAACCGTCAGCGGGACTAGGCGTTTTTTCTCGGAATGCGATTAGGCAACGAGGAAGGCGATTACGATAGCAATCAGCGCGGCACCCTCCACGAGGGCAGCAACGAGGATCATATTCGAACGAATATCACCTACTGCTTCGGGCTGACGAGCAATGGCTTCCATGGCTTTGGCACCAATGGTGCCGATACCAATACCTGCGCCGATTACGGCGAGTCCCATTCCCAAGGCTGCGATTGAACCTGTCATGACTTTTGTATTTAATGTATTAAAAATGGAATATAAAAAGCTTGTTCTTCTTGCCGCACCCCACCCTTTAGTGGTGTGCCTCTTCCTTGGCCGCACTCAGGTACGAAGCCGTCAGGATCGTAAATACGAAGGCCTGTAGGAAGGCCACCAGCAACTCGATGGCCATCATAAAGAGCGTCAGTATGGTCGAGGCCGCGGCCGCCCCCAAACTGGCGGGCGGATTGGCACCCTGCGTCCCGCCGAATACAAAAATTAGACCGACGAAGATGACCATTACCATGTGCCCCGCCGTGATATTGGCAAACAAACGCAACATCAGCGTCAGGGGCTTAATGAAGACGCCCAGCAGTTCCACCGGCGTCAGAATCGTTTTTACCCAGGCCGGTACGCCCGGCATCCAGAAGATGTGCTCCCAGTAGTGCTTATTGCCACTAAAGTTGACCACCAGGGCCGCGATGACGGCCAGGGCCATCGTCAGGGCCAGGTTGCCCGTGGCATTGGCGCCGCCGAAGAAGGGGATTTGCCCGAAGAGGTTCAAGCCCAGGATGAAGAAGAAGATCGACATCAAAAAGGGCAGGTAACGCTCCCAGTAGTGACCGAGGAAGGGCTTGGCTACCTCGTCTTGAATAAAGACGAAGATGGGCTCGATGAATCCCTGGAGGCCACTCGGAGCCTGACCATCGCGATCGCGGTAGGCCCGGGCGATGCTGAAAAACATCAGCATCAGGAACAGGGAGACCAAGAGCATGGCTACCACGTTCTTGGTCAGCGAAAAGTCGTAGAAAGAAGTGATTCCCCCACCAAATAGGCCAAAATCCGCGGTGCTCTTGCGCTCCAGTTCGTAACACTTGCCGTTGAAGGACATGTAGGCCAAGCCGTCTTCCTCATTGTGGGAAAAAATGTGATCGTGGGGATCGGAAGCCAGTTGAACGTTCCCTTCCGTTTTCGGGAAACCTTGGCCGTCCTTGACGCGCATTACCGTTCCGCCATTGAGGACGTAGGGGCCCACCGATTGGCTACCGTCGCCGTGGGCGCCGTGAATCTTAAAAGCGCTCGACAGAAAGAAGGACCAGCCTTCGTGGTTGGGAGCGTAGACAATGCAGGGAAGGGGAATGCTGAAGGGGCCGATGCTGTAAACGTTGGCATCAGCGATGTGGTGAAAAGCCGTTCCACCGGCGTCGAAGATGGAAGGGTCGTGATGGTGCCCACAGGCATTGGCCGCGTGACCGCCGTGGCTGCCACCATCGTGGCTGCCGTGATCGTGACCGGAGTGGTCCGCACCCGAATGATCGTGACCACTGTGATCGTCGTGATGATCATGGCCGTCGTGACCGGAGTGATCGTGCCCCGAATGATCATCGTGTTGGGCGTGATCGTGGCCGGAGTGGTCCTCACCCGAATGGTCGTGATCGTGTTGTGCCCAGAGGGCGGTTCCTAAGGCGCCGACGACGACCAGGCTAAAGGTCAGTAGTAAACGCTTGATTTGGAGTGTATTAACCGTACTAAGCATATTGAAAAACAGGCTTTTGTAAATCGACTGCAAAGGTAGTGATATTATGCAGCAATCAAAAGCGTGGAAAGCCTTTTTTTACGGTTATTTCAGCCGTGGTGGGAGGTCAAAAAAATGGGGGTGGGAACGGGATAAAAAACGGGTCCGGTCGAAGTATCGGCCGGACCCAGAATATTAAAAATTTATTTGCTTTAGCCCTTAGCGCGCAAAAGAAATGGCGCGTTTTTCGCGGATGACCGTTACTTTAATCTGTCCTGGATATTGCATTTCATCCTGGATTTTTTGCGAAATCATAAACGACAAATTATCGGCGTATTCGTCGCTCACTTTCTCACTTTCCACAATGACCCGCAATTCGCGGCCCGCTTGCATCGCGTAGGCCTTCTGGACCCCATCGTGGGCCATGGCCAATTCCTCCAATTCTCCGATCCGCTTGAGGTAGCTCTCCATGATTTCGCGACGGGCTCCCGGGCGGGCCCCCGAGATGGCATCCCCCACCTGGACGATGGGTGAGATCATGTTGTTCATCTCGATTTCGTCGTGGTGTGCCCCCACCGCATTGCAGACGATGGCGTTCTCCCCGTATTTCTCACAAATCTTCATCCCCAAAATGGCGTGCGACAACTCGGATTCTTCCTCGGCGACCTTACCGATATCGTGGAGCAAACCGGCGCGCTTGGCCATCCGGGCTTGCTTAGGACTCAGCCCCAGCTCCGCGGCCATGATGGCGCTCAGGTGGGCCGTCTCGATCGAGTGCTTGAGTAGGTTCTGGCCATAGGAAGAGCGGAAACGCATCCGCCCCACCATTTTCACCAAGTACGGATTGAGCCCGTGGATATCCAGCTCGATGACCGTCCGTTCCCCGATCTCGATGATCTGCTCGTCGAGCTGCTTGCGGGTCTTGGCGACCACCTCTTCGATCCGGGCCGGGTGGATGCGGCCGTCGGCCACCAAACGCTTGAGGGCCAGCCGACAAACCTCGCGGCGGATCGCATCAAAACTCGAAATTACGATGGCTTCGGGCGTATCATCGACGACGATTTCGGCACCCGTAGCGGCCTCCAGGGCTCGGATATTCCGACCTTCCCGACCGATGATTTGCCCCTTCAAGTCGTCCGACTCTAGGTTGAATACCGATACGGTATTTTCGATCGTGTACTCGGCGCACATCCGTTGGATGGTTTGGATGACGATCTTTTTGGCTTCCTTGTTGGCGGTCAATTTGGCGGCGGATACGGTATCTTTGATCAGGGCCATGGCGTCGTTTTCGGCCTTGGCGCGAACGGCTTCGAGGAGCTGCTCCTTGGCTTCGGCCTCGCTGAGCTTGGCCACGTTCTCCAGCGCTTGGATGTGGACCTCATTGGCGGCCTCCAGTTCTTCTTTTTTCTTAGCGACTACCTTTTGCTGTAACTCCAGGTTTTCGCGGCGGGATTTGATCTCGGCGGCCTCTTGCTCCAGTTCGGCCTTGCGGTCGTCGAGTCGTTTGATGCGTCCGGCGAGCTTGCTTTCCTTTTGCGCCAGTTCTTTCTCCTGGCCCAGCACGTCGCGTTCGCGGTCTTTCAATTCAAAGCGGTGTTGTTTCTTCTCCGATTCAAACTCTGCTTTCATCTTTTTAAAGCGCTCCTTGGCCTCGGCGATCTTCTTTTGCTTGATCGTCTCGTTTTTGGATTCTGCCTTGGCGAGGATGCGGTCGGCCTGGGTTTCGGCCTCTCCGGTGATCCGTTTTGCCGTGACGTGCGCGTCCTGGAGTACAACATCCGCTTTGGCCTGCATCTCCTTGCTCCGCGCGTCGTTGGAACGCTTGAGCATTTGTTGGACGATGACGTAGGCCGCGATGGCTCCGATCAACACACCGGCAATGGCGCCGATTCCTATTTCAATCATGGTAATAAATGTATTTAAAAATGATTCCGAGCTGCTTTCAGCCCGAAGAATTTAGGTTGCTCATCGTGTAGTCGAAGAATGGACGACGGGACGGGAAGGGGAAATTGCCCCGCGGTGATTTGAACCCTAGAGTGGGGAAGATCAATGGAGTAAAGAATCGACTAAGGTGTCGAGTTGTTCAATTTGGGCGCTCAGATCGGCCGGGTCAGAAGCTTCGTTTTCTTGTTGGGCCTTGTGTAATTCTACGGCGTACGTCAAAAGGGCAATCGACAGACAGTCTTGTTTGTCCTTTTTATTGTAGGTCAGTTGGAAATGGTTGATCTTTTCATTGACTTCTTTGACAATTTGGCGGATGGCCGGCTCATCGGTCGACTTGATTTTGAGGGGGTAAGGTCGCCCCGCGATCAATACGGTAATGTTTACCAAGTCTTTACCGTCCATTGTCATTATGCGTTTTGTAGCCAGTCAATACACTGATCAATTTCCTTGATGTATTGGTCTATCTCTTTCCGCAGTTTCTTACTCATTCCTGCATCTTGCGCTCCTTCAATCTTCTCGTTGTGCTGGCGCTGGGCCAGCGTGCTGTTCAATTCACCGACCCGTTTTTCTACGGCGGCCAGTTCATCGGTCAAACGGCGGTTTTCCTCCGCCAGAGCGGCGTTCTCTTGCTGAAGCCGCTCCATTTTGAGGGCCAGTTCCCTGACCTTCGTCTCAATATTAGCAATTTTTTCTGATAACACCTGCATATCGTAGGTTTCAATGCTCGCCGGACGGGCTCCTTTGTCGACCTACCCTCCGGGCTTAGCGTCGGATGGTAGCGCCCAATTGCGCCTCGTACTGTCGAATCAGTTGGTTGGTCACCTTGTCCACCTCCTTGTCCTTGAGGGTCCGACTGGGATCCTCAAAGAGGTAGCTGACCGCGTAGGACTTCTTCCCCGCTCCCAATTGCGCCTCGTTGACGTACACGTCAAAAAGATTAACCTCCTTCAACAACTTCTTCCCCGCCTTATTCGCAATTCTTACAATATCTTCAAATTTGACCGAATTATCAACAACCAGTGCCAAATCTCGCCGTACCGTGGGGTATTTATTGAGCTCCACAAAGTCGATTTTGTGCTTGCGCAAGGCCTTGAGCACCGCATCCCAGTGAAAATCCGCGTAAAATACCTCCTGTTTGATCCCCATCCCCTTCGTCACCTGACCCTGCACGCGGCCAAACTGTACCAAAATCTGCTCCCCGCGGTGGTACTTCATCCCGTAAGCCCAAATCTCGTCCTGTAAAGGCGATACCTGGTAGGACTCCAAACCCAAACGACGCAGCACGTTCTCCACCTGCGTCTTGAGGTCGTAATAGCTCACCCGATTCCGCTCCGCGGTCAACCAGCTCTCGCCATGTTGATAGCCCGTCACCAACAAGGTGAGGTGTTCGCGCTCGCGGAAACCCTCCCCGTCGGGGCGGTAAGTTTTACCCCACTCAAAGAGCCGTAAATCACCCTGCTGCCGATTTACGTTGTGCAGCACGGCCTCCAGCCCGCTAAACAGCATCACCGGGCGCATGACGTCCAAGTGGGTATTGGAAGTATTATTGACGAACACCAGTTCGGCCTCCTCTAGGGGGAGAATCTCGCGAAAATACCGGGATTGCGTTAGCGAAAGTCCCATCATCTCGCGGGCACCACCACC
Source organism: uncultured Saprospirales bacterium (assembly GCA_937899855.1). Lineage (GTDB taxonomy): Bacteria > Bacteroidota > Bacteroidia > Chitinophagales > Saprospiraceae > CALLVY01. The sequence goes on from CALCCH010000703.1 coordinate 6,051, forward strand.
CGCTAGGGTCTCGCTGACCATGTAGCGGACCAGTGGAGGGTCGGGTTTCTTCCGCAGGCTGATCGAGCTGCGTACCTGAGAGGAGATGGGGACTTCGTTGAGCCCGTAGATCCGTAAAATTTCTTCGATGACATCCACTTCCCGCAAGACGTCATGCTTGTTGGTCGGAATCGCTACCCGCATCCCGGTTTCGGTCTCGGCCAGCACCTCGATTTCTAGGGCGTTCAGGATGGCCCGGACCCGCTCGGGGGGGATTTCGGTGCCGATCAGTTGATTGACCCGTTGAAAACGCAGGTCGATCTCGTGGGGCGCGATGGGTTGGGGGTAAAGGTCGATGATTTCGGATGCGATCGTCCCTCCGGCCAGTTCCTGCATCAGCAGGGCGGCGCGCTGGAGGGCATAAATGGTGATATTGGGGTCGGCCCCCTTCTCGTAGCGGGTGGCCGCGTCGGTCCGCAGTTGGTGCCGCATGCTCGTCCGGCGTACCCATTTGGGATCAAAATAGGCCGATTCGAGAAAGACCCTGGTCGTCGTCTCCGTCACGCCCGAGCCCACCCCGCCAAAAACCCCGGCGATACACAAGCCCTTGGAATGGCCATCGCAGATCATCAAATCTTCGGCGTGCAGTTCGCGCGCTACCTCATCGAGGGTCTGAAAAGTCGTACCGGCCGGTAGGGTTTTGACCACAATTTCTCCCCCACCAATTCGATCGGCATCGAAGGCGTGTAGGGGTTGACCAAGTTCGTGCAACACAAAGTTGGTGATGTCGACAATATTATTGATCGGCCGGGAGCCGATGGCGAGTAGTTTGTTCTTCAACCAGTTGGGACTCTCTTTGACCGTCAGGCCCACGATCGACAGGCCCGAATACCGAGGACAAGCCTCCGTATTTTCTACACGGACGGCAATGGGAAGCTGGTTTTCCCCAACTTGGAAGGCAGAAACGTCGGGCAATTTGAGGTGCCGGGGATGTTGGTGGTTGATGTGTAGGGCCGCCGCTAGGTCGCGGGCTACGCCCAGGTGAGAAGTGGCGTCGGAGCGATTGGGGGTAAGGCCAATGTCGAAAACCACATCGGTCTCGACTTCGTAGTAATCGCGGCCCGGGGTGCCAACGGCTACCGTTTCGGGCAGTACGATGATGCCGTCGTGATCGTCACCGATCCCGAGTTCGTCCTCCGCACAGATCATCCCTTCGGATGCTTCCCCGCGGATTTTGCCCTTTTTGATCTTCCAGGGCTCCCCTTTACCGTCGTATAAGGTCGTACCGATCGTGGCCACCATCACCTTTTGCCCCTGAGCCACATTGGGAGCGCCGCAAACGATTTGTAGGGCTTCTTCCCGCCCAATATCGACCTTGGTGAGCGATAACTTATCCGCATTGGGATGACGCCCGCATTCGAGTACCTCCCCCACTACGATACCAACCAATCCTCCCTTGATGCTCTCCTTTTCCTCCATTCCTTCCTCCTCCAGACCGATGCTGGTGAGAATCTCGGCGATCTTCGCGGCGGGTAGGTCGGTGTCGATGTAGTCCTTTAACCAGTTGAGTGAAATCTTCATTGCGGTATTTGCTTTGGTTTGGTTAAACCTATAATTGGAAAAATAGTTTCCCCAAAACCCATTGACGGCCCCAAAGGCACCGTTGGGCGGGATTTATTTCCCAAAGTCGCAAATATACGCCCGTTCGACTAATCGCCCAAATGTACTTCGTCGGCCTGAAGGACCTCCAGGGCATCGCCCTCGCCCAGGGTAGCGAAAGCCACTACATTGCAGTGATTGAGTACCCACCAGCCATCTTCCTCTTCGGGAAAGCGGTAGGTGTATTTTTTCTCCACGACCGACCCCGGCGTGAAGTCAGCAGCGATCGGCTCGCCATCGGTGGGCGTGATGATGGCGCGTAGGATGTGGGCGTGTTCAAAATCTTCGTCGATGCCATCGTCGGTGAGTTGCTTGTCGTAGAGTTCGTTTTCCGTAATCATCAGGGTCAGCCGAACTTCCTCATTGATCGGGGAATTGGGAACCATGGTCACCGTGACGTCGAGCTCACGCGTTACATCGTCGATCAGCGTACTGATGCTGAGGCCCATGAGGGGATCGCGGTTGATCTCCTGCTCCACAAAACCCGCCCACTGCTGACGCCCCAGGGGGCGATCGGGCTCTCCTTCGAAGAGGCGGCGATTGACGTAGGCCGTGGGGATGCCCAGGGGCTTGCCGTGTCGTTCCAAAATTTCCAAGCCCTCGGGCGTACGGAAATCGTAGCGGGAGTCGAGGTAGGGATCACCCAAGCCGGGAAAAGCCGTGGTGTGCATGGTGACTACGATGAGGTTTTCGCCATACACCGCCAGTAAGTTGTCCAAATCGGCCTTGGCCGCGGCACAGGGCTTGCACTTGGCCCCGGAAAACTCCTCGACCAGTACCTTGCGGTTGCCATCCACCGTGGGGGAAGGGATGGTCGGCGGCACTTCTTGGCAGGCCGCAAAAAATAGCGTAGCAATGAAAGTTAACCATAAAGTTCTCATATCCACGGTACTTTAGATGTTTTGAAAAAGGGCCACACCAGACGGCCCGTGGGGACCGCGGTGGGCAAATGCGTTTTAAAAAGTCGTGTTGATCGTCATTTTGACCCCACTAAAGGCGGGTTCGAGCCGGCAAATTCCCCCCGTACAAACGATCCCATCTACCTGTTTAACGTAGCTCAGGGAGAAGCGATTGGATTTGTGGGTGTAAAAAATATCGAAACGCGGATAGTGTAGTTCGCGCTTTTCGCCATTGGCTTGTACGGGAGAGTTTTTCCCCGGCGTGATGTTGTACATGTCCGAGATTACGAAGGACCAGTGCGGGGCGACGCTAAACTCAGCCAGGCCAAAGAGCCAGTCGCCATAGTCCTGTTTGGCGCCCGCTGCCTCATCCTGGCCCACGTTCATGTACTGGGCTTCGAGACGGAGCGACTTCTTGCGGCTAAATTTGTACAAAAAGTCGACGTAGGGGATGATGGCTTCCACGTTGGGAACGCCAAATTTATTTTCAAAAACCGCCTGGTTGTAATTTTGATACTGCAAACCACCCGTGAGGCTCCACTTGCGTTTGTACTTGTACAGAATATCGGTGTAAACTTCCC
>CALCCH010000704.1 GCA_937899855.1 uncultured Saprospirales bacterium
TTGGCGAGGGAGCGGTCATTTGTGTCCCAACGAGGCGCCAAAACGGAGCATAGCCGTAGCTACGTGACGCTTTTGGCAACGAAGTAGGGGCGAAAATGACCCTGCCGCAGCCCGAAGGATATTTTTGAGATGGCTTCTAATATCCGGTTGGGCATTCTGTGGGCTGCCCTCAGCACTCTGGACGGCGCTTCAGACGGGAGGTGGGGGCGGCTCCGGGTGGTCGCCAGTCGATTCGGGCGCGGCCGGAGGGATGATGGCGGGGGGCTGGGCGTGCACCCGAGCCATTTGTTTTTGTCGGTAGCTGTGCCGCATTTGCAGGACGAGCATTCCGCAGAGCAACAAACCGAGCGCGATGCCCATCCGTACCCACAGGCCCTGCTCGGCACGGATGCGGCTTTCGAGGTAGTAGGGATTGGCCGACTTGGGGGTACCCAGTCCCGCGATCAACTCCCAGTTTTCGGGATCGTGATTGTTGAGGCTGGGTAAAAGCAGGGCCAGGGCGAAGGCCGTATCGAGGGGCTCGATGTGGTAGCCCAGGCTGTCGATGGAAGCACCGTTTTGATCGTAGAGACCGAGTTCTTCTCGCCGCTTACTCAAGCCAAAGTTAAAATTGCCCAACACGTTTTCCACCTCGGGATACACCCGACGAAAGGCACTGCTGTCCTGACAGAGGATGAGGTAGGACTGGGGTGCCAAGAGGGTAGTGGGCAATACAAATTCGTGCTTGCTATCGGTAAACACCCAACCCGTCAGGTCGACCATTTCTTCCGAATTGTTGTACAACTCCACCCAGTCACCCGCCTCTACGGCATTGGGGTTGACCTCATTAAAAATCAACTTGCCCGTGAGGGGATGGACGTAGGGTTCGAAAACGGCACGCAATTCGATGGGGCGCTCGGGATTGACGTACAAGCTGAGGTCGTAGGACTCGTCCTCCGCTTCGATGCCCTCCCAACGTACAAAGCGGTAGCCGTAGTTGGGAATGGCCTTGAGGTGAATGGGCACCCCAGAGAAGTAGAGGCCACTAAAGCGTTCTTCCACGATGCGGAGGTGATCGTTGAGCAGTACCTGCCCCCCCGCATCGCTGCTGACCCGAATGGTGCCCGGGGCACCCGTCGCAAACTTGTCCTGCAGGTGCGAACGCACGTACACGGGGCGCCGAGCCGCAAATTTTTTCATGATCGCCAAATGGGCTTCCCAATTTTTACGACTCAGTTTCCAACGCTCAAAATGCCGTCCAATCTCCGGCAGCAGCAACTGTTCGTGCCGCTCGATCTCCCTTTTGACCTGCTCGGATTGGAAGGTGACGTTCAGGTGATCCGCAAAGCGATTGACAAATTGGCGGGCGAAGGTGGGATTTTCCAGGAGGTGGCGGAGGATAAAGGTACTCCAGGGCGGATTGGGCCAGGAAGGGCCATCCGGCGCGGTGTGAAACTCCAGGCTGTTGTTGCGGTAAGCACTGGCATTGTGCAGGCCAAAGCCCCAGTCGGTATCGTACAGGATCCAGCGCCAGCGGCCCGTGGGGGTTTGGGGGCGCCAAAAGCGGATGTTGCCCCCCGCATCCTGATTGTCGAAGTAGATCTGGGCAATCTGGTAGTCCATAAAGTTTTCGACTTCCATCTGGCCCCGGACGTAGGCGTAGTTGGCGGGATCGGCCAGCGAATTTTTCTTCAGAAAGCGCAGCAAGCGTAGGTAGTGCCGTCGACTGCCCCGTTTGAGGCTCGATTTGTGTTCGATCAGGTCGATGCTGTCCTTTTCGAGGTCAAAATGCTGGGCGATGTAGGTGCGGTTGATCTTTTCGCGGATGTTGTAGATGCCCCAGTAGTCACCGTTGAGGTAGACGTGGGCGGGGCGGTAGGCCTGCACTTCGAGGTCCCAGTCGCGGAGTAAGCCCGTCATAAAGGCGTCGCGAAAGTGGGCTTTGCCCCAGTCGCTTCCCGAGTTGCGCAGCACCAGGTACTTGAATTTTTTCTTGCCCTTGGGTCCGAAGAGGCGGTGCTTGAGGTTCTTTTTGCCGTAGCGATCGCGCATGACCAGGGTCATGGATTTTTGGGGAAAGAGGCGGCTCATCCCGCCAAAGAGTCGGAAGCCGGTGGGGCTGCTGAACTCTTTTTTCCGGTTGGTTTCGTAGAATTCGGTGTAGATGGGGATTTCGCGGCGGCTCCAAAAATTAGCGCCGTCTTTGGTCCACAGCGAGTCGATCGCATTGGGGCCTTGCACGTAGAGTCCCGTTTCGGGGTCAAAGAGGGTGGCGGGTTTGATGCCCAGGGAAACGGTGGGAAAGGTACTGGCGGGTTCGTTGATAAAAAAGGTACGGCCCTTGATTTTGCTCTTGCGGCCCGACTGGTAGGCCACGGCCTGGAGGAGGGTGGTCGATTCGATGCGGATGGCCTTGGTGTAACGACGGCTCCGGCGGTTGGGCAACTGACCATCGGTGGTGTAATAGATGCGGGCCCCGGGGCTCGATAGTGCTACCTCTACGGACTCGTCATAAAAGCCGCCGGGCAGGGAGAACTCCACGCTGATCCGCTCCTCCTGCTCCGCCACGGACGGGGTGGGGGCTTGGGCCCCAAGGTAAAAACCAAAGCTGCACAGGCAGGTGGCTAACAGGAGGTATCGAATGGTGCGGTTCAATAGCAAGGATTTGTTTATCGGAACTTTTGCTTTAACGTAAAAACCGGGAAATAGATACCAAATTTAGTCGAGTTCCCATTAATTATCGCTACGAGCAAGGGAGAAAATTGCGGGGAAAGGTGTATTTTGCGCCCATTCCAACGAAAATTCTCCGCTATGCTCAGTGCGTTTAGCTCCTTTATCATGTGGCTAATCGGCTGGAAAGTGACCGGCCGTTATCCCCACGAAATTAAGAAACTGGTGGTCATCGCCATCCCCCACACCTCCAATTGGGACTTTCCCCTGGGGCCCCTCTCCCGTTCGGTCATGAAGGCTAAGATCAAATTCGTAGGCAAAGCCTCCCTCTTCGATCCCCCCTTTGGCTTTATCTTCCGCTGGTTCGGTGGCATCCCCGTCGACCGCTCCAGAAGCAACAACTTTGTCGATGCCATGGTCGATATGTACCGCAATGCCGACCAATTGGCCGTTACCCTCGCCCCCGAAGGCACCCGCCAGAAGGTAGAAAAACTCAAAACCGGGTTTTACTACATCGCCCTCAAAGCCGGTATCCCTATCCTCCTGATCAAATTCGACTACAGCAAAAAGGAAATTGACTTTGGCGAAGTCTTTTGGCCCACCGGCGATATCGACCGCGATATGGATTACCTGCGCGACTATTACCGCCACGTCAAAGGCAAAAACCCCGATCAAGGCTGGCCCTAACCCCCCCTTTCCTCCCCATCGATCACCAGCGGCGATTATCGATTTTTTGGGTACCCCTTCAACTTTAAACCACTATTCCCGTCTATTATAGCGTATAAAACCATTTTTCTGTACTAATTCCTCAACCTAATGAAGTTAAGATTTACCTACACTGCTTTCGGTTTGTGCCTACTGGCCTTCCTCTTTTCCAGCAATTCCGGTGGCCGGGCCGCCGCCGCCAATTCGGGCAATACGGGCGCCCCCGGTGACGCCGCCGCTACCTGCATTTCCTGCCACGGCAACAGCCCCTCCATCGACGTCGCCCTCCGCATCGAAATCCTCGACGATCAGGGGCAATCCATTACCGATGATGGCTACCTGCCCAATACCGTCTACGATGTAGTCGTCACCGTCGATGTCCTGCAGGGCAGCCCCGTGGGCTACGGCTTTCAGATGGTAGCCCTCAATGCCGCCGAAGGCCAAAACGGCGATCCGATCAACACCTGGTCCCTACCCGCCGACAATGTCCAGATCATCAACACCTCCAATGGCCGGACCTACGCCGAACACCGGGGCGTACTCGCCAATAACGTCTTCCGCACCAAATGGACGGCTCCCGCCGAGGGGGCGGGAACCGTGACCTTCTATTCCTGCGGCAACGGCGTCAATGGCAACGGGCAAACCGGCGGCGACAATGCCGCCTGCGCGACCCTGATCCTCGAAGAAGCCGTGACGACCAGCCTGCCCTCCTTCGCCAACGCCGTCGAGCTCGAGCTTTTCCCCAACCCTGCCACCGATCTGCTCCAATTGCGGATCGACAGCCCCCGAGCGGGCAACTACCGGGTGCTGCTCACGGACCTCCTCGGCCGACGGGTACACGAGTCGGTGCTGCCGGTACCCGCGGGCAGCCACCCGCAAGCCATCCCCGTCGATCACCTGGCGAGTGGCAACTACACGCTCCAACTGATCGGTGACGACGTGCAAGTGACGCGCTCCCTAATCATTCAGTAAGCAACTATAAAATGGAATCCGTAGCGGACACTTTTGGAAGTGTCCGCTACTTATGCCTATTTTTACACGCCTAGAAATAGCCAAGCAAAGATGTATACTCCCGACCGCCAACGCCAACTCTTCGAACGTTCCAAACAACTGCTTCAACAGCAGGATAAAGTAGCTACCGACGCCGCTCGGCAAGAAGCCGCAGCACTTCACCAAGTCATCGTTTACCACGAATGGCGCTACTACGTCCTCAACGATCCCGTCGTGAGCGATTACGAATACGACCAGCTGTACAAACGGCTCGAAGCACTGGAGGCTTGGTACCCGGAGCTGATCAGCCCCGATTCGCCCACCCAACGGGTATCCAACGACCTGACCGAAGATTTCCCTTCGGTGGCGCACCTCGTGCCCATGCTCTCACTCGCCAATTCCTACAATGCGGAAGACCTGTTCGACTTTGATACCCAGGTCAAAAAGCTGTGTGGCTTGGACGCTGGGGTAGCGGTACAATACAACGTAGAGCCCAAATTTGACGGTGGCAGCATCGCCTTGGTTTACGAAAACGACCGGCTGCTGCGGGCCGCAACGCGGGGCAACGGCGCCATGGGCGAAGACATTACCAGCAACGCTCGAACCATGAAATCGGTCCCACTGACGGCCGCTTTTTCTCAGCACCAGATCCACCGGGTCGAATTGCGGGGAGAGGTGGTCATTCGCAAAGACCGCTTCGAACGGATGAACGAAGAGCGGGCCGAGCGGGGTCAATCCCTGTTTGCCAACCCTCGCAATACCGCCACGGGTGGCTTGCGGATGAAAGACCCCAAGGAGGTGACCAATCGTGGTTTGGAGGCCTTTGTTTACCAACTTGGCTACGCGGTGAGTGAGGACGGCCAAGATCAACTGCCCCGGCGAATTACTCACCACGAAGGCATCGACTTGTTGGGAACCCTGGGTTTTAAAATCCCGCGGGAGGAGATGAAAGTCTGTCAAAACATCCAGGAGGTGGCCGACTTCTGTCGGGAATGGGAAGCCAAACGGGAGGCCTACCCCTACGAAATCGACGGGATGGTCGTAAAGGTCGACAGCCTGGCCTTGCAGGATAAGTGTGGGTACACCAGCCACCACCCCCGCTGGGCCATTGCTTATAAATTCAAAGCCAAACAGGGGACGACCAAGCTGCTCAACGTCGAGTACCAGGTGGGAAAAATTGGGTCGGTGACGCCGGTGGCCAAATTGGAACCGGTGACGGTGGCGGGCGTCAGCATCTCATCGGTATCGATGCACAACGAAGATTTTATCCGCAAGAAGGACCTGCGCCTGGGCGACACGGTACTGGTGGAGCGGGCGGGCGACGTGATTCCCTACATCGTCAAGCCGCTGGAGGAACTGCGCAACGGCAGCGAGCGGAGAATTGTTTTTCCCAAAAAATGTCCGGTGTGCGAAACGGTCCTCACGCGAGCCAAGAACGAGGCCGCGTGGCGCTGCGACAATACGACCTGTGATGCACAGGTGGTACAGCGCATGATCCACCACATCTCCAAAGATGCCATGGACATCGATGGCTTTGGCAAATCCTACGTCGAGCGTTTTCACGAATTGGGTTGGCTCAGAACCCTGGCCGACCTCTACCGCCTCCGCTACGATCACGTGGCCGGGCTCGATGGCTTTGGCGACAAATCGGCCCGCAACCTACTCGACGCGATCGAACGGGCCAAGCAAAACCCCATTTCGCGTTTTCTCTTTAGCCTCTCCATCCACCACTTGGGAAAAAAGGCCTCCAAGCTACTGGCCGCCGAGATCGACCACGTCCTGGACCTGGCCCAATGGACGACGGAGGACTTTACCAACATCAAAGACATCGGGCCGATCGTGGCGGAAAACGTCATCGCTTTTTTTGCCCAAGCCCCCAATATCGCCCTGCTGAAAGAATTGGAGCGCCTCGGCGTCAACCTCCGGCAAACCGAGGCGGATCGCCCCCGGGCCGTATCGGCCGACGCCCCGCTGGCGGGGAAAACGATCTTGTTTACCGGCAGCCTGCAGCTGATGGGTAGAAAGGAAGCCCAGGAAAAAGCCGAAAAGGCCGGAGCCCGCAACATCAGCGCCGTGAGCTCCAAACTCAACATCCTGGTGGTGGGCGAAAAAGCGGGTTCCAAACTCAAAAAAGCCCAGGCGCTGGGAACGGTACAAATTTTGACAGAAGAAGAATTTGTTGCACTGATCGAAAACTAAACGTCCGCCTTTGTTATTTCCACTCCGGGACTAGGGCCAGTGCCCACACCTTTTCACGAACCGATCGAAAAGCGGGCGTCGCGGCCCCTTCGAGCAAAAAGTATGCTATGCCTTATCTGATCCCATTACTCGCACTTCTTCTATTCCCCCTTTTCCCATTCGCCCAATCGCCCTCCCTAGTGCAAGATCCCTTCCTACTCCCAGCCGACAAAATCGTGGAACGGGGCATCCAACGCATCACCCTCACCAGCCGCCCCCAAACCGCCAACAAATACTTGCTCCTCGACGAGGACTATTCCGTCGAGACCGTCGAGTTCGATCGGAGGGGCAATCGCACCCGGCGCTACCGCAAAGAGCTGGGGGAGTATGGCCTGCTGGGCGGAGAAGACGAAAGCCGTAACCTGCGTTACGAGCAAGACAAAATTGTGTCGGAGGTACGGGAATTGAATGTACTGGGGGCCGTGCTGGGTTACCGCTACCTTTACGAGGACGGGCGTCTGGTGGAAAAAAAACGCGAGGCCATGGGCCTACGACCCTACCGAGAATTGTACGAATACGACGAGGCGGGACGCCTGGCCAGAACCATCATGGTCAGCCGCTACGCCAGCATTGCGACCTTTGAGTACGAGGGTGACCGTCTCGTACAACGGAACTTTTTTTACGATGAAGACGACGAAGATCCCTACACCATCGCCTACTACCGCTACGACGAGCGCGACACCCTCCGCGAAGAAGCGAAAATTTTACAAGAGACGATGGACACCATCGAGCACCGGCTTTACAACGCCGACGGAAAGGTGACCTATCTCCGCGAACAACGCTACGCCAACAGCCCCTTCGGCGGCGACCGAACCGAATATACCCACCAGGAGTACTACACCTACAACGAGCGGGGACAGCGACAGTCCGTTCGCTTTACCCCCCCCGAACACGTTCCCTTTCCCGATTCGATGCGCTTCGAAGAGATCAACTACTTTTACGAAAATGACTTGCTCAGTCAGGTCGATTCCTTTTACCAAAGCCACCGCTACCACCGCGACGCGCGGGGACAGTTGGAATTTGTCGTCAGTACCGACCGCTACTGGGGCGATACCGTGGCCATCGACCACTACGAGTTCGACGACGCCGGACGCCTCACCATGGTTTACCACCGCAACTACCTCGAAGAGCCGAGGGCGCAACCCAAGCAGGACGACCCGGTCGAGCGACACCTCAACTGGATGTACTATCAAGATCCCTACGACCGCGAACACAGCATCGCAGCGCGGGGCTACGACGAACGGGGCCGCCTGCTCCACGAAAGCCAGTTGCGCGTGCTGACCAAGGAGCGCTGCAATGTCATCCACGAACATTTTCCCTACTACGGCAAAGTGGCCCAGTACTGCGACATCAACGCCCGCAACCTACCCAGCTACGTTCCCACCGAGGTTTTTGAGTACTACCTCAACGGCAATCGGGACACGATCAAGACCTTGGACAGCTACGGCAATCACGATGGGTCGACGGTACTGTCCGTGTTGGATACCCTGATCTATCAGGACGGGCGGATAAGCTCCTTACTGCGGGTGGGTCGGGATCAGAATTGGGACCGCGCCAGTGAGCGGTATTGGATCTACGTTGGGGCGGATCATTTGCTGGAGATTTATCAGACTCACTGGTTGGGAGAAGAACTGGATACACTGAATCGACAGCAGTTTTTTTACGAAGGGGAAAGTCTGGTCCGCACGGTATACTCGGGCTGGAACGAACGGAAGGTCGCCGTGGAGTACGGCCCCGACCAGCGCATCGTACGCAAGCTCATTTACGATCAGTACGGGAAAGAGGTCCGCCAGGAATTGGACTACCGCTACGACGACCAGGGCTTGCTGATCGCCGTGGACCGTCACCAGCTGGGGAAGTACGATGAGGAATGGGAATCCTTACGCTACGAGTACGAATATTGGTGATCTGCTCCACCCCGTCGCCAAGCCCATTCCCCATTAGCTCTCTAAGCACCGCGCCATGCTTTATCTCCTGATCCCCTTTTTGACCCTGCTGTGCTACGGCACACTGTTTTCCCAAATCCCGCCCCAGGAACCCGACCCCTTCCAAATCCCGGCCGATACCCTCCAAAAACGGGGCATTCGGAGCATTACACTAAGCCCCACCACGCCACGGCCAGCGGCCTCCCCCTTCCCCGCCGAAGGCCATTTCGTCGAGCGGGCCGAATACAACCGGCGCGGCCACCAACTGCGACGCTCGCGTTTGGAATACGGCCGGTATGGGGTGGAAGGTGGCTGGGAAGAAAGCCGCCGCTTCCGCTACGATGACGAGCAGCTCGTCGAAGAAAATCGCGAAGTATACGACATCAGTGGTATCGTGGGCTGTCGTTATAGCTATGAGGGAGCGCAACTGGTGGAGGAAAAAAGCGAGTCCCTGGCCGATGGCAAGCGCTGGACCTTTTACGAATACGATGCCGAAGGACGACTCGCCAAGGTCAGTTTTGGCATCCGCAATCCCCGCGTCGAGACCTCCCACTACGAGGGCCTGCGTTTGGTCCGTCAAGACTTTTTTGACCTCGAAGAAAACGAAGAACCGGACTACCGCACCTTCTACCGCTACGACGAACGGGATACGCTGCGCGAAGTCCTGGAAATTACCTCGCGTAAGGGCGACACCACGGTCTGGAAAAAATACAATCCCAAGGGAAAAATCCACTACCTCCGCAAACGGAGCTATTCCTCGGCCTCCCTCAATTGGAGCGACCGCCGCAAGCCCTTTTGGTACGAAGCGTTTTACACCTACGACGCGCAGGGGAGACGCCAGTCCGTTCGCTTCACCCCGCCCGAGTACGCCCACAGCCCCCTCCCCGATTCGCTGCGCTTCGCCACCATCGACTACCATTACGACGGCGAGCTCCTCCAACGGGTCGATTCTTTCTACCTACGCCAGCGCTACCAACGCGATGCACAAGGACGAATCGAACGCATCGTTCACACCATGATTCCCTCGGGCGATACGGCCTTTGTGGACCACTACTCCTACGATCGAGCCCAGCGCCTGAGTAGCATCTACCGGCGGGACTACGTCCAGCTGTTGCACAATAGGCTGAATCGAGCGTACGACGAAGAGGGGCGGCTGATCGCGGAGTCGGAATACCGGTTTTTTATCCAAAGCCGTTGTCGCCAAGTCCACGAATCCGAGCCCCGGGGCGGTCGAATTACCCAGTACTGCGACGTCAACCCCCGCCGATTGCCCGCCGATGTTCCCTACGAGCGCCGGGAATACGTGCTCAACGCGCAGCGCGATACCATTTACCTCCAACGCAGCCACGGCGATCCCGATGGTTCGATTCGCCTAGCGGATCAAGACACCTTGGTGTACCGCGCCGGCCGCTTACACTACCGCGATCGCCTGGCCAAATCCCTGGGCTGGGACCGGGCCGTCCGACAAGGGCTGGATTACGATGCGGCGGGCCAGCTCCGAACCATCAGCGAAAGCTACCTCAAAGGGGACGGCCGCGATACCTTACGGCGCCGGGAATTGGTGTACGAAGCGGGAGCCTTGGTGCAAATGCTGGTGTGGCAGCGGGACAAGAAGGAGTGGGAAATCCACTACGACGACGCCCGGCGCATTCGGCGGCGCCTCCTTTACGATCGGCAGGGAGCAGCGGTACAACGGGAGTGGAGCTACCGCTACGATCCAAGGGGCTTGTTGATCGAAGTCACCCAAGCGGACCTGGAGTCTGGCGATAAAAAACTGGAAGTGTTGCGATACCAATACGATTATTGGTAAATTGAAGCCGGACCAAAAAACGTCTCCATGCGATACCACCCCATCGGCCAAAGTGGCCTCATTAGTGCAAACCTCACCCTGGGTACGATGATCTTTGGCGAAAACTCGGGACGCTCTACCCCCGAAGCCGACGCCCTCCGTATGATTGATGCCTACCTCGATGCCGGTGGCAACCACCTCGATACAGCCAACGTCTACGCCGAAGGCCGATCCGAGGAAATCGTCGGAAAAGCCCTGCGCGGAAAGCGCCACGAGGTACTGATCGCTACCAAGGCGCGGTTTCCCACCGGCAGCCATCCCAATGCCGTCGGTCTCTCGCGCCTCCACCTCATCGACAGCGTCGAACGCAGTTTGGAACGCCTACAAACCGATTACATCGACCTGTTTTACCTCCACTGTTGGGACCCCATTACCCCCATCGAAGAGACGCTCCGCGCCCTGGAAGATCTGATCCGGAGTGGCAAGGTACGTTACCTCGGCTTGTCCAATTTCAAGGCCTGGCAGGTCATGAAGGCGCAGGGATGCTGCGACCAGCTGCTACTGAACCGTTTTATCGCCGGGCAGTACCAGTACAGTTTGGTGAAGCGTGATGTGGAATACGAATTTTTTGATTTGTTCGCCAGTGAAGGGATGGGCTTGTTGCCCTGGGGCCCATTGGGTGGTGGCTTTTTGACGGGGAAATACCGCCGGGGAGCGGAAGGCGAAGGCCGGATTGCCCATACCGCCGACCACACCGAGGAAGCTTGGCAACGCCGCGATACCGAACAAAACTGGCAAATTCTCGACGTGGTAAAGGAACTGGCGGAACGACACAAAACCACGGTAACCGCCGTCGCCTTGGCCTGGATCCTTCAACAGCCCGTAGTACCTTCGGTGATTTTGGGTGCGCGTACCCAAGCGCAATTGGAAGACAATCTGCGGGCCAACGAGGTGACTCTGAGCGCGGAGGAAATCGAGCAGCTCCATGCCGTCAGCCAATTGCCCGAGCTGTACCCCTACCGGATGATCGAGGCCTACGGGAAGCGGGAACTTTAAACCTTAGCGTTGGTCTTGGGTGGCCGCACTGATGTACCAAATCTTCGTCCGCGGATTTTGGGGATCGCGTTCTTGACGGTACTGGTGGAGTAAGTTGCCCCGCCCGCTTAGAATCGCCTCGATCCGTTCCTCATCCAATAAGTAAGCCTGCCCCCGGGTCGCGTCAAAAACGTAGGCCCGTTTGGCGGGCGTTTCGTTGACCAAGGTTCCCACGGAACTGCCAACCAATTGATTAGCACTCTCCCGACCGATAATTGGTCAGTAATCGACCAGCGAGTGTAGGGGAGAAAAGGAAGCGTGCTGAAACACCAACCAATTGTTGATGTACACCCGCTCACCATCACAAAATCCCCAAATGCTTTTGGAGAGGTCCTTGGCTTTGATCCGATCGCCAAGCCCTTTAAACTGAACTTCGCGTTTGTCGATAATGTCGCGCTCGGGATTGCCCTTGATGCGGATGGTACCTCCCTTTACAGAAGGTTGGTTTTGGCGAAATTCTCGGAAGCTGAGGTAGATGCCGGCTTGGAGTGGCTTGGGTTGGGCGATGTGGAGGGACCGGCCTTCGGCGAGGATTTCGGCCCGGCTCTGCCAGGGGCCCGTCGTCGAAGACCAATCACTGGTCTGGAGTTCCGCAACGGCCTGTTGAAAAACGCGCTTGGCATTTTGTTGCTGCGTCTTGCGCGGGTCGCTCCCCAAATTTTCCTGATACTGGTTTACTCGTAGGATTTTTTGATACC
>CALCCH010000705.1 GCA_937899855.1 uncultured Saprospirales bacterium
CATCCTGGAGGAAGGGCAGATTTGCCGCAACCTCTACTTTCTCGATCGGGACTTGCTGCGTTATTACAACTGGATCGACGGCATGGATCGCACCAAATTTTTTACCTTCGAAAGCCAGCTGTTTACCTCCCAGGGCAGTTTCAGCGAAGCGCTGCCCAGCACCGAAAATATCCAGGCCATTGAGCCCAGTCAGGTGCTCTTTACCGATCGACAAACGGCCAAGCAGCTCTTTGCCGAGATTCCGGCTTGGGCCACCTTCGTGCGCAGCATCATCATCGACGTACAGGTTTGGACCTCGGACCTGCTGCTCGAAAGCCTCCACCTCACCGCCGAGCAGCGCTACCTCAGCATTCTCCAACAAAAACCCGAGTGGATTCAGCGCATCCCGCTAAAGTATCTGGCCAGCTATCTGGGCATCGCTCCCGAAAGCCTGAGCCGGATTCGCCGCAAATTGCGGAGCAGTCAGGGGGCGAACCTAACCTAGATCAAGTAGTTTGGCGGGCCGGCACACTTAACTTGCCAGCAAAAACATGCTAGGTATGCTATTTATCCTCGCGGCAAACGCCACGCCCATCCCACCCGACAGTACGGGTGATCATCATTTTCAACACACCCTCAGCACCACGGCCAGTCCCGAGACCATTTGGTCGATCTGGACCAACGTCGAGCGTTGGCACGAATGGGATACGGGCTTGCGGCAAGCCGAACTCAAGGGCGATTTTGTGGTAGGGGCCAAGGGCAGACTCCTCCCGGACAAGGGCCCCAAGGCCCGCTTCAAGGTCGTGGCCGTGGAGGCGGGCCAGAGCTACACCTTTAAGACCCAACTCCCCTTTGGCGGCTTGTACGTCAAGCGCTATTTGGAAGTCCGGGAGGGCCAAACCTTCTTTACGCACGAGGTGTGGTTTGGTGGTTTTAGCGGCCGTTTTTTCGCCAAGCGGCTGGGGGCAGGCTACCGAGCGCTACTGCCCGGGGTGTTGGAAAAGATTCGGGAGATGGCCGAGGGAGGGGCCTCCTAGGGGCATCAAAAAACGGGATGGCCAGCCGTGGCTGACCATCCCGATCGATTTCATTTGGGAAGGGAATCATGGCGCTGCTCAACAAATGGAGCAATTTGACTCCCCGGTCAACTTGCCTTTTTCGTCGAGTTCGTATTTGCAGCAATCTCTGAATTTTTGCTTGAGGATCTCCTTGGCCCTTCGCACGCGAGCCTTGGTATTTTCGAGGCTGATTCCCAGGGTCGTTGCGACCTCCTTTTGCTTGTGTCCCTCGATGTAGACCAGTTCGATCACCTCCCGGTAGATGGGGGGCAGGTCATTGATCAGTCTATCAAAGCAGCACACAAATTGGTACTCTTCCGGGAAAATGGCTTCGTCCGTATCCACTTGTTCCAGATGATTGGACTCCACATTGAAGTAATTGGCGGTTTCGTTGCGGGCAATTTGGAACACCCAGGCCTTGACCTTCCCTACTTCCCGGAGTTTGGAGCGATTCTTATGAATTTTCAAGAATGTATTTTGAAAAATATCGTTGGCTACATTCTTATCCTTGACTTTCTTGAGGATGAAGAAATAGAGTTCTTCATTGAAAGTATTCCAGATATCTTGAGTTCCCATATTTAAAACTTAAGGACTCCCACCGGAGCCAAATTTTATACTGCCCTAGCAGCAGTCGCATTTGCTGCACGTACATTGGGTACAGGAGCAGCTCTGGTTTTCCAAACAATTTTTACAATTGCAGTTGTCACACTTACAGTTAGTACATTTACAATTATTCATGATCTAAAGTTTGATGGTTCAATAAGTAGACCAACAAACTGTCAAAAAGATACATTTCTCCGCTCTTTTTTGGGGACTTTAGGCACTTTTTTTTGGCCATTATGGGGTAGCCGTGGAGGGGGGATGCGGGTCAAGTCCGTGAGCGATCGTTTTTCATCTTCTGATAAATGGAGTGCCTCGTGGACGTCATAGTTGAAAAACGAATAGTCATCAATGGCCTTGCCAAACATGATTTTTATTTTAGGGTGTGTCTGAAAATTATCCTTCGGCGCATCTTGGGCATCTTTAGAACCTGATCTTCCGCTCTTTTTTCAG
>CALCCH010000706.1 GCA_937899855.1 uncultured Saprospirales bacterium
CAAATGTGAAAGCCACCGTCCTGGGGCACCACAAGGGAGACAAGGTCATCGTTTTCAAGAAAAAAAGAAGAAAAGGCTACAAAGTAAAGAATGGCCACCGTCAAAGGTTTACCAAGCTCAAGATTGAAGCAATTTCCGCTTAGAAAGGCGCAAAAATCAATCTTTTGTAGGTCAAATATTTGAATATTTTAGTAATTCCCTTATTTTTAACTCGTAAATAAGTTTACAATGGCTCATAAGAAAGGTGTAGGTTCTACGGACAACGGTAGAGACAGCAAGAGCAAGCGATTAGGAGTGAAGTTGTTTGGAGGCCAATACGCCACCGCTGGAAACATTATCATTCGCCAAAGAGGAACCAAGTTTCACCCCGGCGAAAATGTTGGAATGGGCAAAGATTTCACTATATTTGCACTAACCAATGGTACAGTAAACTTCAAAAAAGGACGGTCAAACCGAACTTTCGTTAGCGTTTTACCGTTTAAAGAAGTATCAGAAACACCCGCGAAAGTTGTGGGCAAGAAAGATGAAGCTGTTCCCGCTCCAGTCTCAGCTGAGACAACAACCGAAAAAAATGTTGCATCTTCCAATACTAATGACGAACTAAGAATCGTTGAAGATATCGGACCAAAGATAGCGGAATTGCTCCACACCGCAGGAATCAATAACTGAGCCGCCCTAGCCGGTACCGAAGTCGCGAAGCTAAAAGCGATTTTGTCCGAAGCGGGTAAACGTTATGCTACGCACAATCCCGCCACTTGGCCCAAGCAAGCAGAACTCGCTGCCGCCGGTAAATTTGAGGAGCTCAAAGACTGGCAAGATAAGTTAGACGGAGGAAAAGAAGTGAAAAGCGCAGCCACCGAAGAAGAATAAAGATGTTTTAGTTTTCATAGCTTTATATTTTTTGTTGTTAAGCCCTGTCCGCCCGGGTGGGGCTTTTTTTCAAAAAATTAATTATAAAAAAAGGCTTACCAGTTATTACTGGTAAGCCTTTTTTTCTTAAATCATCCGAGCCTCTCGTCGCAGATGCCCCAGGAAGTTGTGCCAGTGAATCCGCATCGTCCGGGTCAAACGGTTGAGTGGCAATTCTTTGAGCCGTTGGATGATCTGCCGCTGCGCTACCGGCCGGTATTCCGTCAGGTCGTACATGTCGCGAAAGCTCGTTCCGTACTTATCGTTGAAAAACTCAATGAGGTCTTCCTGTACCAGGATGTGAAAATCCTTGAAATAGCGAAAATCCGTCTCGCTCACCCCCTGCCGCAGCAGGAAACTGCGCAGTACCCCGTACTCCAGCAAGTGCTCCAGACAAGGGAGGTTACGCCCGGAGCGTTGCCTTACCCGACGGGCCAGGACCTCCTCCTCCGAGAGAAAGAAAAGGTTGTGACTCACCATTTTGTGCACAAAATTGATGGAATAAGTCCAGGAGGAAAAATCAAAAACCGCCGCCGTAGCGTGGAAACGGAAGGAAGCCCGACAGGCGCCCCCACTCCCCTCCTTCCGCATGCGTCGCAGCAAGCCCTCCACCGACTTGGCGGGAAGTAAAATCTCCGGGATGCTATCGTCACGATCTAGCGGGATACTGGGGTTGAGCCATACGTAGTTTTCTGGATACAGGGCTTCCCACAAAAAGCGGTTAAATTCTTGGCGGTTGGTCATCGGCTTAGGGTTTTGATGGCGGGGGTAGTGATTATGATTTTCCAATCAAAAACATTGCCTATTCCTGTCACCAAAGCTGAAAAAGCGTCAAAAAACTTAAAAAAACAGTGCGGGAGCTAGATCTGAAGGAGGTGTTCGCGGGAAAGCCATCCCTGATCGCCGTTGAGCAGGCGTACCTTATACCATTCCCCAATGCGATCCAGCAGGGCGACCTTGGTGCCTTCGTGGAGGGGGAAAAGGGCCTCACTGGCCGTATCGGGAGCCGTGTAAAGGGTGGTTTTGGCCGCCTGAATGATGGCAAAGGGAGAATCCTCGATCATTTGGACCCGACTAAAACCCAGCAGCAAGGGTACAATCCCCAGGAGCAATAAGGGCAAGCCCCACAAAAAGCCCTTTTTGCGCCAGGCTCGTTCTCGGCCGATTTGCCAGAGCCCCAGGCCGGCCAGTCCCAACCAGACCAGCAAAAGCCCCAGTACACTCCAAAAAGTAGCCGAAGCCGCTAGCGCCCATTGTTCCCACCAGCGAGAGAGAAAAAAAGACGGTACCTCGCTGATGTCATCCGTCAGTTGCTGCCGGGCCAGTTCCAAGTTGTGTTGGATATCGGGGTCGCTGGGGGCGAGCAGTCGAGCGCGTTCGAGGTACAAAATAGCGGGCCCCAATTCGCGGTTTTTAAGATAGCTACTGCCCAGGTTGTAGTACAAGTCGGCGGAGCGGTAGCCGGCGGAGAGCAGGGAGCGATAGCCGGTGATTGCCTCGGCGTATTTTCCCGATCGGTAAGCAGCATTGGCAAGTTGCAAGTCCTCGGGAGGATCAGCTGCCCGGACCATAGTCAGGGCCAGCACCGCCAACAGTAAAGCGCAAAATCTCCGTAACATGGTACAAAATTAAAAAGAAATTCTAATTCTCCCCCTCCGCCGAATTGCTTTCTCCCCCGTCCGCCGGCTGCGGCATTTCGGACTCCTCCCCTTCCCCAGCATCCTCCCCACCATTTTCCGTAGCCTCTTCCCCCTCCAAGCCCGTCTCACTACTCACCACGTCCGTTATCCGTAGCAAATCAGCCACCGACTGGGGGCGACGCGCCACCTGCCAGTCAAAACCGGGCAGCCGCAGGGCATCGTGATTGGCCTGATCCATGGGCTGCATCTCCGCAGTGGGTTGCCGGAAAAAGTTGATTTTCTCAATCTCGTTGTTCCCAAAAAACAACATCATCTCACTGCATACCGTCTTGTTGGCCGCCACGTAAGCCTTGGCCTCATCCAGGGCGTAGTACACCGATTCGGCATTGCCATCCACCTTTACCCGCCGGACTTCACCGTCTACAAAGTAAGCCACAATGTCCCGCCCCTTGATCTGATTGAAAAACAGCTCGTCGGGGGAATTGAGGATGAAGGCATCCTGGTACAAATAAATGCGATCGATTTGATCATTGGCCAGTTGCATGTGGATGGTGTCCGCATCAAATTGGGAGGTGTCCGACCAAATGACCGGATCTCCGTAAAACTCAAAGAGGGAGTCGACCGTCGAGTAGACCAAGGAGTCACAAACGGCCTGGAGGTCGCTTTTGTAAATCTTGACGTTGCGTTGGGCCAGTAAATTCCGGGCCGTACTGCTGTCGCGTTCGGGACTGCGCAAGCTATCCACGCGGAACAGCGAATCAGCCGGCGCCCGCAGGCTATCCACGAGTAGCAAGCTGTCCGGGAGGGGCTTGAGCAAGGTACTGGAGTCGGGCAGCGGTGATGAATCGAGGGCTTTTTGCAAAAACTTGGGACGGTTCTGACGCAGAAGCGTATCCGGTAGTGGTACCACAACCTCGTCATCACCGGGCAAGGGATCGGCAGTAACCAGGGAGTCGGTCACGCTCAGGCTGTCGACCAGACTCAGACTGTCCACGGTCAAGATCGTATCGACGACCGGATCGACACGGTAGGAAATCAAGGTATCGGCGGAGAGGTAAAGCGTATCCCCATCTACCAAAGAGGTCATCAAGGGACGGCCGCCGGTGGCCTTGAGGTAATCGTTGGCCTTATTGTAATTTGCATTTTCGCAGCGGATGCTCACCTGCTCTACCGTATCCACCCAGTATACATTGCCCGTAGCGATCCCGATTTCCGATTCGGTATCGAAGTCGATCTGGTCGGCCTCCAGGATTTGGGCCTCGTCGTAGATGCGAGAACGCCCCTCGGTTTGAAAGGATTCTTCCGCCGTATTGTACACAATGCGATCCGACTCCAGCAGTTGGCCCTCGTCGCGGTACACGGCATTGCCTCGGAGGACGGTTAGGTCGTTGCCGTCGTTGTAGAGGATGGTATCGGCGGAGGCATTCTTGGTACCCTCCACAAAACGGGCCTCCCCGGAGAGGGTTACCTCTTCCCGGTCGCCATCGTAGCGGATGACCAAAGCCGTCGCCTCCTGCTCGCCTTTGCCGTACTGTGCATTTTCCCGAAATTCCGCCGTTCGATTGGCCGTATCGTAGTACCCCGCCTCGCAGTAAATCATCGCGGAGTCCTGTCGGATCAGGGTAGGCCCCAGAAAGGTAGCTACCTTGCTTTCGGTATTAAACTGGAGGGTATCGGCCTGGAGGCTAAATTCTTCATCGATCACCACGACGCTGTCCTTAAAGTAGGCCGTTTTTTCGTCGACGTAGTAGTACCCGCGTTTGCTCGTCAGCTGGGTTTGTTCGTTGGCGAGCAGGGCCCCGCTAAAGTAAGTGGCCGTTTTGGTATCGAGCTGATAATTGAGCTCGTTGGTAAACAACCGTTGTTCGTTGGTTTCGAGGATCACATCCCCAAAAAGATCCGCAGTCCGGGAATCCCCCAGGTAGACGACGGAGTCGGCAAAGACGTTGAGGGAATCGCCCTGTTGGATGATGACGTTGCCGTAGGCTACCACGTCGTTTTCTTCGATGATGGCCGTATCGCAGTACATAAAAGCATCGCCCTGCCGCAGCTCCACCTGACGGTCTTGCTTCATCAACATTTGGATCAAGCGTTCTCCCTCCTGGAGGTATTCCCCCAAGTCCGCGTGATCGACGACCACGCGTTCCTGTTCGCTGGTGTCGGCAGGTTCGCTTGGGCTGTCCTGTGCCATTGCCCCCAGCGGGACCAGCAGCCAAAGTAGACCCAGCCAATAATTTGTCCATATGCTACGCTTCATTGCTACCATGATCGAGTTTTGTAAACGAATCCGCTCAGGGAGCGATCAAGTCGGCCGCTTCCTGTCCGACCAGGCTACCGATGGCCACCCCCATTCCTCCCAGCCGCACCGCCACGACCAGGCCGGGAGCGAGCTCCCGCACGATGGGCAGTTTTTGCTCCCCCAGGCCGAGGATACCACTCCACCACTGAGCAATGCCCACTTCGCGGTCGGGCAGGATCACCTCGCGGAGCAGGCGCAGGAGGGCTTCCCGTACCAAAGAGCTCGTACCGAAGGCATCGGTTTGTTCGGCGGAGCGGGCGAGGTGTCGGCCCCCGCCCAGCAAGAGGCGGGAGTGAATGTTCCGAAAGTAAAAATAACCCCGATCGTAATGAAAACAGCCTTTCACGGGCAGTCCCGGAATCGGGTCGGTGATGAGTACTTGGTTGCGTGCTGGAGCGAGTTCCAATTCGGGGATCAGCTGCGGTGCAAAGCCATTGGTGGCCAGGAGTAGCTTTTGGGTCCGCAGCTCCCAGCCATTGTCGGCCACCGCGCGCCAGGCGCTGCCTTCGCGCTCCCAGTGACTCAGGCCCAGCCCATTGAGAAGGGCGATCCCCCGGGAACGTACCAGCTCGATGAGGCCCCGCATCATAGCACCGGTATCAATCTGCCCTTCGGCGCGATTGACGATCAGGTGCTGGACTCCGGCAAAACCAAAGTCCGCGATGCGCTCGTCGGCGCGCTGGTACACCGCGCGCTGGCCCACGATGGGGGCAATCTGGCGGTTGAGGGAGGCCAGCTGGTCACAACAGGCCCGATAGCTTTCTTCCTCGCCGGGGCGAAAGATTTCGTAGCCCCCCCACTCGCGGTAGTCCAAGATTTGATCCCCCAGGATTTGGCGGAGTCGGAGCAAGCCGCGCCAGCGGCGTTCGAGGAGTTGGAGGACTTCCTCCTCGGAATGCCGCTGGAGGTCATCGAGCAGTTCGGTGACGCTGCCGAAGCAGGCGAAGCCCGCATTGCGACTACTGGCGCCGGCGGGTAGGGGGCCGCGTTCCCAGATGGCGATGCGCAGTTGGGGCCAGCGGTCGTGCAGGTGGAGGGCGGCGTTGAGGCCCACGATCCCAGCCCCGACGATGAGTACGTCGAGGTCCTGAAAGTACTGGTTTCTTTCCCAGTAGCTGAGTTGGGGACTGCGGCTGGCTGACATGATAAGTTTGCTATATTTGCGAAAGTAATTTATTTCACAGAAAAAATCACTTTTTCATGATTCAACGGATCAAAAGCGTTTTCCTACTCCTGGCGGCGGCCGCCGCTTTTGGCCTTTTTGCCCTCCCCTTTGCGAGTACGGACAGCGCCGTCCAGGCCTCGGGGCTCTTTGCCGATGCGACGTACAACCTTCAGGATAACATCGCTTTGCTCATTTTATTTTGTTTGGCGGGAGCTTTGGCTTTGATCAGCATCTTTTTGTTCAACAACCGCAAAAACCAGCTCCTCGTCGGACGACTGGCCATCATTGCCAACGTGGTGGGACTGGTACTGGCCCTGATTCTATTTATGCAGGATTTCCAAAATTTGGGCGCCGTCAAACCCGAGGACGAGCTGGGGCTTTTCCTCCCGATTTTATTTACCATTTTTGGGGCCTTGGCCCTACGTTACATCAGCAAAGATGAAAAGACGGTTCGTTCGATGGACCGCTTGCGCTAGTTGTGGGGTCACACAAAAAAAGCCGTTCCGGTAGGGAACGGCTTTTTAAATGATTTTGCGGAAATTTATTCTGCCTTTGGTTTGGCCGAATAGTTTACTTTTAGTTGGTTTGCTTTCCGTAGTGCGATTTTAACATCTTGTACGATTCCCATCGTCACCTTGCCGTCGACACGGAGGGAGGAGGTAATCTTGTTGCGTTTGTTTTCCGGCACCTTGATTTTGTGCTTTTCCAGGAAGAGGGGAATATCGGCCACCGTGGCAAACTTATCTCCCAGCTGCAAGCGAGGGGAGGTGCCGTAGGTTTCCTGATACTTTTCCTTGGGCTTACCGATGTAGAGGTAGTTCACCAAAGATTTTTCCTGTAGCTTCGTCAATTGCGTAGCGCTGGGCGTGAGAACGTTGAGCTTGAGCTCGGAGTCCCGCAGTACCGTTACCACCATAAAGAAGAACAGCAACATAAAGATGATATCGGGCAGGGAGGCGGTAGACACTTCCGGGGAAGAGGCCCCTCTTTTTTTCTGAAATTTTGACATAATGCTACGATTTTAATTCAATGGTTATTGCTCCTCTCCGAAAGTCGTTGGTTCGGCCTCGGAAAGTACCATCGGAATTCTACCTTTGATTTCTTTCTTCATGTGTCGGGGCATGGCATCCGAATAGGGGCGATTGTACTTGCGCTGTGCTTCTTCTTCCCACAGCTCATCGTAGGCGCCCTTGAGTTCGTTGTAGACCTGGAGGTAGGTTTCGTAATTGGTTCCCCGATCGTTCTTCAAAGAGATAATGGCCTTGGTGGGTTTCTCCGACAGGTCTTCCCGACGCTTGGGGTTCATGATGAACTCCTTGGCCCGCTCGCGCAGGTCGTTTAGTTCGGCGGGTTCCTTGCGGACCAACAATTGGTTATCGGCGTTTACCAGCACAGAGAAGACATTTCTGGTTTTCAATTGGGTGGGGTCCACCTCTTCCTCCGACCAGGGGGGAAGTTTTACGGTGATCCCTTTGTCTTCCACGATCTGGGTGGTGACGAGAAAGAAGATCAAGAGCAAGAAAGCAATATCGGCCATGGAGCCAGCATTGATCTCGTTTTTCATCCTATCGCGGCTACTTTTCCTTGCCATGTCGAATTATTTAAAGAAGTTACGAATTTCAGAGAAGATGAAAGCTACGGCGGCGAATCCCATCAGGATGAGCGTAAAGGCGATGCCACCGCTGATGTTTTGGCTGGCGGCATCCGATACCGAAAATTCTTGCATCAATTTCTGAATGTTATCGCCCGTGTCTGCGGGTGCAGCGGCGCGAGCGATGAAGAAAAGAACCAGCAAGGCGCCGGCACCGATCAGCCCCTGACGGGCGCTCTTCAAGTCGGTGACGATGTGGTAGATACCGAACAAAACCAGCGCGATCACACAAAGGATGGCCAGGGCGATGGCCGCCACCAATCCGAAGTCAAAAATCCCGGTGGTGGACTGCTCTTCTTCGGCCAGGCTGTTGAAGCTGTCCAGACCTCCCAACACGCTTCCCAAGAAGATTACCGTGAAGAGAATTCCGACCCCGAAGGCCAACAACTGTCCGTTACGTACTAAAAATTTATACATATTAGTTCCTCCGAGTTTTTATTTGAAAACGTTATTGGTAGCCATCACGTCGACCAGAGCGATCGAAGCATCCTCCATCTTATTGACAATGCCGTCAATCTTGGAGACGATGTAATTGTAGAAGATTTGCAGGATAATCGCCGAGATCAAACCGAATACGGTCGTCAGCAGGGCTACCTTGATACCACCCGCTACAACGGAAGGCGAAAGGTCACCAGCTTTCTGGATGTCGTCAAAGGCCTGGATCATCCCGATTACCGTACCCATAAAGCCGAGCATCGGGGCAATGGCGATAAAGAGCGAAATCCAAACGAGTCCTTTTTCGAGGTGTCCCATTTGTACCCCACCGTAAGCAACGATGGCTTTTTCAACGGCCTCGGGGCCCGCTGGGGCATACATGAGGCATTCGTACAAAACACTGCCCGTGGGTCCTTCGGACGACTAACAACCCTCCCACGCGCCATCAACATCACCCGCCTTGAGGCTCTCGTCGATCCGAGCCAGCAGCTTGTCGGTGTTGGTGGTGGCAATATTGAGCGTGATGATCCGCTCGATGCAGAAGGCCAAGCCAAGGATCAAACACACCAGTACGAAGCTCATAAAGCGCCAATCTCCTTCAATGAATTTTTCCTTGAGGATCTGGAAGCCGGAGGAGGAAGCTTCCTGCGCTAAAAGTTCAGTGGCGCCGGAGAAAATGCCAATCCCAAGTACCAGCAAGAGTGCTATAAATTTCCGCATAGTCAATAAGGTTTTACGAATGTTTGAGAAAGTAATATTAGTTAAAAAATAGTAAGACTTTTTTCCGATAGTACAAAAGAGCGGAGAGTAAGGGATTCGAACCCTTGAAACCCTTTTGGGGTTTACACACTTTCCAGGCGTGCGCCTTCGACCACTCGGCCAACTCTCCGTGTTTGCTTATTTTTTGACCTTTTCGGAAGGTAAAAAGCCCGTTTTCTCGCATAATCCAAGGGCCCCTTCGAAGAACCCAATGGTCACAAAAATTGTAAATAAAAGTTAGATTTCAAAATTTTTTCAAGAATCATACCCCCTAAAGGTAATATTTATTGGCGACCTTACACTAAGTCCGCTACGATCTAGGAGCCCCCACTCCCCTCCCCTTCCAGGTGAAGCGTCGCGGCACCAAAAACGGCGATGGCATTGGCCGTTGTAATTTGCGCCAACTCGCTCAGTCCAAGCTCCTTGACCTCGGCTAATTTTTGAGCTACCCGACTGACGTAAGCACTTTCGTTGCGCTTGCCTCGGTAAGGCGTAGGGGCCAAATAAGGAGCGTCGGTTTCCAGTACCAAACGCTGGACGGGCAAATCGCGCAGCGTTTGATCCAGTCCCGACTTCTTAAACGTCAGTACGCCCCCGATCCCCAGGTAAAAACCCAGATCGATGATGGCCTGCCCCTGCGCTACCGTCCCACCAAAACAGTGGAAAATACCGCGGAGCTTTTCCCGCCGCCTCTCCCGCAGCAAGTCGATGATTATATCGGTGGCCTCCCGCGAATGAATGACGATGGGCAAGTCCAAGGCTAGGGCCCATTCCAACTGAGTGATAAAAGCGGCTTTCTGCTGTTCGAAAAAAGTCTGATCCCAATACAGGTCAATACCGATTTCTCCGACGGCGCAGAACGAGCGGCGGTCGAGCCACTGCCGGACCACAGCGAGCTCCTCCTCGTAGTTTTCACGTACCGAACAAGGATGCAGCCCCATCATCGGAAAGCAGTGCTCCGGATAGGCTGCCTCCAGCGCCAGCATCCCCTCAATGGAGTGTTGGTCGATGTTGGGCAAACAGATGCGCCGGACGTCTTGAGCCAAGGCCCGAGCCATCATCTCGTCCCGGTCTT
>CALCCH010000707.1 GCA_937899855.1 uncultured Saprospirales bacterium
ACCGCCACCGACTCCAGGGCGGCAACGGCTACCAAAATACCCAGAAAGAAAAGGATACTCGACAATTCGATTCGCGAGAGGGCGGTGTGCGCGGAGTACAGGTGCTTGCGCTCCTCGTCAAAGTTCTCCTCGGGATGAATGTATTCCGAGACCAGCCACACAAAACCCAGCGAGAGCATCATCCCGACGTAGGGAGGCAGGTGGGTGATGGATTTGAAAATGGGAACAAAGATCAAGGCACCCACCCCCACAAAAAGCATGGTGCGGCTGCTGAGGAGTCTTTCCTGCTGGACTTCGGAGTCAAAATCCATCCCGCTAGGCGTGATGTTGCCCCGAAAGGCCTTGGTAAAGGAGGCGATCACGGTCGGAACGATGATACAGATGATGGAAGGAATCACCAGGTTGGTGACCAGGCCAACGGTACTCACTTTCTTGCCGATCCAAAGCATGGTGGTCGTCACGTCACCAATGGGCGACCAAGCCCCCCCCGCATTGGCGCCAATGACGGCCATACTGACGAACCACAGCCGCTCCTCCTTGTCGGGGACCAAGCGCCGTAGCAAGGAAACCAGTACGATGGTGGAGGCCAGATTGTCGAGGGTGGCCGAGAGGAAAAAGGCCAGGATGACGATCAACCAGAGCATGGTCGACTTTTTGGTGGTACGGATGCGGTTGGTGATGACCGAAAAACCACGGTGGAGATCCACCAATTCGACGATGGTCATGGCGCCGATCAGGAAAAAGAGAATTTCTGCCACTTTTCCGATGTGGTGGAGCAGTACCTCTTCAAAAGGTGCCAGGTGGTGGGTGGCGTCTACCGTTCCGAGGCGCCCCAGGTCAATGAGCGCCCAGCACAGCGAGCCCATGATGAGCGCGGGGACGGTCTTATCCAACTTGAGGGGGTGTTCGAATACGATAGCAACGTAACCAATGATAAAGGTGAGAACGATTCCAGTGAGCATGGAGGGAGCTGTAACAGCTAGTTTTGTAGCCCTTGGGGGCGTGACAGAGTATGAATGTTCGGCACCAGCAAAAATAAAATTAAATCTAAGATTTACCGGAGCGATACCCATTTTTTTGCCGCTCGCTCTAAACTTTTCCAGGGAGCGCCCACAAAATATCCCGCACTCGGATGATTCCCGGCGCGGGCCCCTTTTAATTGCTTCACAAAAGCGCACATTTTTGATCTTTTCCTAGTATTTTTGTGGAAATTATCCGTACAGATTACACATGGTAAAGATAGGTCCCGTAGATTTAGGAGAATTCCCCCTTTTGTTGGCCCCGATGGAAGACGTCAGCGATCCTCCCTTCCGCGCCCTTTGCAAGGCCCAGGGCTGCGATATGATGTACACCGAGTTCATTTCGGTCGAGGGTTTGATTCGCGATGCTTCCAAGAGCGTACAAAAGCTGGATATCTACGAAGAGGAGCGCCCCATCGGCGTACAGATTTTTGGTGCCAAGCTCGACTCGATGATGCGGGCCGCCGAAATCGTGGAGGCCGCCCAGCCCGAGGTGCTGGACATCAACTACGGCTGCCCGGTCAAGAAGGTGGTTTGTAAAATGGCCGGCGCTGGTATTCTCCAGGACCTCGATCGCATGGTCAAGCTCACCGAGGCGGTGGTCAAATCCACCAACCTGCCGGTGACGGTGAAGACACGGCTGGGCTGGGACGACAAGACCAAATACATCGAAGAGGTGGCCGAACGCCTCCAGGATGTCGGGATCAAGGCCCTGAGTATCCACGGTCGGACCCGCAAGCAGATGTACAAGGGGGAGGCCGACTGGACCTTGATCGGTAAGATCAAAGAAAATCCGCGGGTCAAGATTCCCATCTTTGGCAATGGCGACATCAACAGCCCCCAGAAGGCCAAGCTCTACCGCGAGCGCTACGGGGTCGATGGCATCATGATCGGTCGTGCCACGATTGGCAATCCCTGGATTTTCCGCGAAATCAAACACTATTTCGCCACGGGGGAAATCCTGCCCCCACCCACGGTCGAGGAACGGGTGGCGGCCGCGCGCCAACACCTCCAGCATTCCCTAGAATGGAAAGGACAAACCCTGGGCGTCCTCGAAATGCGCCGCCACTACACCAATTATTTCCGGGGTTTTCCCCACATCAAACCCTACCGCACCAAATTAGTGACCTCCCACGAACCCGAAGAGCTGTTTTCGGTGTTGGAAGTCATTGGAC
>CALCCH010000708.1 GCA_937899855.1 uncultured Saprospirales bacterium
CCCCGCAGCTGGACGCTCAGGTTGTGGGCCGATTCGATTTTTTCGGTGCGAGTTTCAAACACCATACTCGGCTGGTTGACGTTGTTGATCACCAGATCGAGATCGCCATCGCGGTCGAGATCGCCGTAGGCCGCGCCGTTGGAAAAGGTTTCCTGATCGAAGCCCCACTCGGCGGCTACGTCCCTAAAGCGCAGGTCGCCGCGATTGCGAAAAGCTTTGTTGCGCAGGGGGACGGAAGGCATTTGGTTGATGATGGAATCCACCTGTTCCTTTTTGCCGGTGAGCACCATTTTCTGCATGATCTCATTGGCAAAAAAGTCGATAAAATCCTGGTTGATGACGTCGTGATAGATGCCATTACAGACGTAGATATCGGAATGGCTATCGTTATCGGCATCGAAGATCAGGGCCCCCCAACTCCAATCCGAAGCGGAGACGCCACTGAAGTAAGCGATCTCCCGAAAACCCAGATTGTGGTCGTTCAGCTGGAGGGTGTTTTGCATATACTGGTGGTAAAAGCCCTGTTTTTGTTTGAGCTGGTAAAGGCTGATGTTGTCGAAGGTAGCGGTGGTTTTGAGGCGGTACTCATCGTCGGGCAGCATATCGGTGACGAAGACTGCGGGGAAATCATCGTTGTTGATGTCGGCCATATCGGCGCCCATGGAGGAGTGGCTGATGTGGGAAGTCCAGTTTTCGAGTTCCTCGGCAAAAGTGCCATCGCGCTGGTTGAGGTAGAGGTAGTCACGTTCGAAGAAATCATTGGATACGTAGATGTCGGGATAATCGTCCCCGTTGACGTCACCGAGCGTCACCCCGAGTCCAAAACCGATCAGGCT
Source organism: uncultured Saprospirales bacterium (assembly GCA_937899855.1). Taxonomy (GTDB): domain Bacteria; phylum Bacteroidota; class Bacteroidia; order Chitinophagales; family Saprospiraceae; genus CALLVY01. The sequence continues at coordinate 837 of CALCCH010000708.1, forward strand.
ACCGTAGATGCCCGTCGATTCGCTGACGTCGACAAATTTACCCCCTTCGTTGCGGAGCAGTTTATCCCCTCCCCCCTTGAGGAAATCTTTGACGGGCCAGTCCCGAGCGCGCAGTTCCCGCTTGTTGCTGTAATTGAGGGTATTGACGGGGATAAAGCTATTGTTGAGCAGGTAAACGTCGAGGTCGCCATCGAGATCGTAGTCAAAGAAGCCGGCGTGGGTGGTATAGCCATTGTCATCGAGTTGGTACTCAGCGGCGGCCTCGGTAAAGGTCAGGTCCTGGTTATTGATAAAAAGGGAATTGCGCTGGTCGACGCCCTCGATAAATCCGGCATTACACACGTAGATGTCCAACCAACCGTCCGCATTGATGTCGACCAGTGCGACACCCGTACTCCACTTGTCGGCCTCTTCGATCCCGGCTCGTTCGCTGATGTCCTCAAACTTGAGCTCCCCCCGATTGAGGTAGAGGCGATTGGGGCCCATGTTGGCGGTGAAGAACAGGTCGGGTAGGCCGTCGTTGTTGAGGTCACCGATGGCCACACCTCCGCCATTGTAAAAATTGCGATAACTGAAGATGTTGAAGTCCTCCGAGTTCTCCACCCGATTGGTAAAATCGACGCCGGTTGCCTCGGCGGTCAGCAGCTCAAAACGGGCCGGTAGGGCCGGGTCGGAATCCGAGCCACTATTGGCGCAGGAGCATAGAAAAAGTAGGAGTAAAAAGGCGGTATTTCTCATGCTTATGTGTTGTAAACCCATCCTTCAAAAATACTTTTTTTGCCGCAGAAAAAAGGACAGCGCAGGGTAAAAAAAAGAAGGTCACTCCGTAGAATGACCTTCTCTTTTTATTGGAAAACTCAACTGTCTATTAATAGCCAGGATTCTGGCTCAGGTTCGGGTTTACGGCCAGAGCCTGAGTAGGAATCGGGAACAGCAGGCGCTCGGTGCCCGTTGCTGGTTTCTGATCCCAAGCATCGAGAAACTTACCGAAGCGGATCAGGTCCTGACGGCGGTGACTCTCCCAATACAATTCAAAACCACGCTCGTCGAGCAGGTTGTCCAGGGTGAGGGTAGCCAGAGCCGGCAGGTTGCGCGCAGCACGCAGGTCGTTGACGATGGCACGCGCATCGGGTTCGTTGCCCGTACGGAGCAAAGCCTCAGCTTTCATCAGCAGTACATCGGCGTAACGGTAAAGAACGGCGTCGTTGTCGACATTGTCACCGTTGTTGTAATCGATGGGGTACTTGATCACGCGGATACCCGTAACCTCCAGGTTGTCGCCGCCTTCGGAGAGGGCCACCTCCTTGGTAAAGTCGAGGGGATTACCCTTGCGATCTTCCAGGGCATTGCCATCCTGATCGACCTGCTGGCCGAGGAGGAAACCAACGTTGATACCCGATACATCGGTCTGGCCAACGTAGGCACCACCGATACGTGGATCGGCGGGATCGAAGCGGTCGTAGAAGTCACCAATCGTGGAAAAACCATTCCAACCCGAGGGGTTCATGTTGTAGTGCAGGGTACAGAACCAGCGAGAACGTACGGTGTTCCCTTCTCCACCGGCCACACCGGCCAGGTTTTCGTCGACAAAGATCAATTCGGGAGAGCTCTGGCCGTTGTTGGGCGCAAAGTTATCGAAGAAATTGGTCGCCAAGGAGTAAGTACCACTGTTGATGATGGCATCCGCTTGGTTGATGACCTCGGTCATGTCGGCAGCGGGGAACTCAGGACGAGCGCGGTTGGCGAAAGTACCTTTGTTCAGGGAGATTTTCATCTTCAGTACCCGAGCCGCATCTTTGTTGGCTACCGAGGCGGGGCCATCGGGCAGGTCGCCGATGATTTCGTCGAGTTCGGCCACGATGAAGTTGATGGCCTCGTCGCCCGACAGTACTTGGGGAGCTATGAGCAGGCTCTCACCGGGGTTTCTAAAGGGTACTTGTCCCCAGAAGTCCAGAACGGAGAACATGGCAAATGCACGCAGGAAACGCGCCTCGGCGGCATGCTGGGCATTGGGAAGGAACCACA
>CALCCH010000709.1 GCA_937899855.1 uncultured Saprospirales bacterium
GAGTCGATGTCGGATTGTCCACGAGTCAAGGGCTGGTGTACACCGTGGATGGCCGACCCATCGATAGCCTCTACCTCGTTGGTAATCAGACCGTTAACCAGGTCCGGGTCGCTGACGATCAGGGCTGTTTGTCGGAGCCCTCAGCACCCTTCCAACTCAAGGTGGCCCACCAGATGCCGCCCCCCACGATATTGGGACTCGGCGATCCGGGAGTCTACCTCGCGGGTACACCCCAGCGCTGTCGGGACGGTAAGGCCTTCCTAACAGCTACTTTTGAATGGCCGGAGGACGAGCAACGCATCGTCTGGTCGACCGGTGATACGAGTACGTATCTGGCTACCGACGTCACCGAGCCCATCACGGCGCGGGTCCTGAGCAAGGAGGGCTGCCTGTCCGAACCCTCGGAGAGCGTAAGCATCGAGGTCATCGACAGCCCCATTCCCGACCCTCCGCTTTTTGTGGGGACCGATGGCAATATCAACGAGTGTACGGGGTCTAGTGAAAAGGATTTGGAGGCCGAAGCGGGTTTTGTCTCCTACCGTTGGTTGATCGAAGACCGGTTCCGACTGGGCAACACGGTGACCTTACGTCGGGAAGACCGCAGCGAGGGCGTCTACCTCCAGGCCAGCAACAACGCGGGTTGCTGGACCGACCCCCACTACGAGCACGTCCGCTTTGTCACCAGCATTTCTCGCCCCGACCAACCGGAGATCCTCCAGGTGGACAATGTATTGAGCTCTGACGTTCAGGCGCGGCATTACGAGTGGTACCGCAACGGGGAGCTCCTGCCCAATTCCGACCGTGCCGTATGGACCGCCGAAGAATCCGGTGAATACCAGGTACGTGTATTTCAAACGTACTGCTGGAGTACCCTGTCCGACGTTCTGCTCATCCCATAAATCAAAAAAAATGAAGTTGAAAAACTATACCTACATCACGATCTGCTTTCTTTTGCTGGGGCTGGGCTCCGCCGGGGGACAGTCCTCTTTGTCCGTCGATTTGCGACTGTACGACATCGTTTACCATCCGGGACTCGACAAGCTGTTTGGGGCCTTTGGTGGGGATCGGCCGGGGGGACACGCCATCCTTCAGATCCACCCCCGTACGGGCCGGGTCGAAAGTCGAATTCCCGTGGCCTCCGAGCCCCACGTGCTGCGCTTTTCTGCCAATTACAAGTACCTCTACGTAGGCTATCTAGGATCGGAACGACTGGACCGCATCGAGATGGCTAGTCGCCAAGTGGAGACGGTCGCCCGCCTGGATTTTAATGTCGAGCATTTTGATGAAATCGAGGTGTTCTACTATCAAGTCGACGAAATGTTGGCCCTGCCCGAATTCCCCGACGGCATCCTGGTGGGTACCCGCGATAATTTTGTCCGCCCGGAAACGCGGGGCCTGTTCGTTTTTGATGGACAGCAAGTCTTACCCGAACAAATCGAATTTTCTTCCCATACCTCCCGGAGCCTGGCCTACCACGCCAATTCGGGTAAAATCTACGGCTACGGTCACGATTACCGCCACAAGGGGGGCCTGTTGCGCTACCGGGTCGACGCAAGCGGCGTTCAACTGGAGGCGGAATTTGACTTACTCAACGGCTTTCGCAGTGAGATTGAAATCATCGGGGACCGGCTGTACAGCCAACAGGGGGAGGTCCTGGACCTCAGCGGTGCTACTCCCGTTCGACTCGGAGACATCTACGATGATGAAAACCGCCGCTTTCAATCGGGCGCCCTCGAAGTTGATCCGCAAGATGGCCTCATCTACAATGTGGATATAGAATACCCCAACGGCCCGGAAGGCCCCGGCTACTACCTCAATAAGATTGACCCCAGTGACTTTAAGCTGCTCGAACGACAACTTTTCAAAAGCCGCGTTGCGCTTCCCATCAAGATGGTGCACACCGGTGGCGATGGCCAACACGCCCTGCTTACCCACTCTTCGTCCAATATCCACCCGGTCCCCCTGCGAGGTCGGCTGGTCCTGATTGGGAATTGTGACCAGGAGGCCAGCACCCTTCTTCCGGTGACTACCGACATTGACCTCAGCTCCATCTGCCCCAGCGACAGCATCCAGTTTGCTGCGGGGGGCAATTACGATCGCTACGTATGGAGCAATGGTTTTGAAGGCCAACAACTGCGTCCGGACTTTCGCGGGGTCACCGAGGACGTATTCGTCACGGCTTACGACGGGCAGGGTTGCCCACCAGCCATTTCGGAGACCATTGAAATTCGGCCGAGAATTCCCCGAGGACTCCAGCTGGGCCGGACCGGTGAGCTCCGCTGTCCGGGCGATTCGGTGGTGCTCAGCGTTACGGCCTTGGATACGGACTACTTCGAGTGGTCGACGGGAGAACGGGGGCCCAGCATCACTGTCCGCGAAGCGGGGGTTTATACCGTACAAGCCTACCGCAACTCGGGCTGCACCAGCGACGAATACGTGGGCACCAACGTGCAAGCCCTGATTCACCCCCCCATCCCCCGGGGCGTCCTCTCCCCCTCCGATACCATAGAATTGTGCAAGGGTAGCCTGGCCACCCTGACGGCGGAAGAAACGGGCTACGCCTACGAGTGGGAACCCGTCGTCTCCTTCCATGGCCGCCAACTGGATACCGATTGGGCCAATTCCTACCGCGTGCGTTACGTCGACGTCACCGGTTGTAAGGGGGAATTTAGCGAGCCGGTCACCGTCATTTTCCGCGACTTACCGGAAGCTCCCGAATTACGAGTCCAGGACTCTATGATCTACACCTTGACGCCGGGGGAAAAGGAGTGGTTTGAAAACGGCTTTCCCCTGCCCCAGCAAACGTCCGATACCCTCATCGCCACTAGCCGTGGGTTTTACGCCGCCCAACTGGTCGACTCCTTTGGCTGTCGCTCCGACCTTGCTGAACCCGCCCGGATGGAAAATCCCTACGTCGAATTGGCCAGCACCATCGCCGGAACGGCCGTCGTGGATTACATCCAATACGACGTACTCGACAGCATTGACTTTCCCCTCGACGAGTACTGGATCGAACTGCCACCCGAATACCGGGTCCGCTTTACCGATGAGGATGGCTACTTCGAATACGTCCGCCCCCGGGGCAATTACGAACTCCAAATGCGCGTGGACACGTCCATCTGGGCGTTCCGCCAGGGCGCCGGTGGTCACCAGGTCAATAGCAATCTGGTGCCCGATAGCTTTTACACCTTTAGCATCTACCCCATCGTTACCGCACCCCGCCTCCAAGTGGACTTGAGTACGGGCATTACCCGTTGCAACCTCCAGGCTCCGCTGTGGGTATCGGTGAAGAACGTGGGCACCCTTCCCTTTTCCGGGGAATTGTGTGTCCAACTCGACGATCGCCTGACCGAGGTGCTGGAGGACGATCAGCCCATCCTTCCCTTTCCCTCGGAAGTGTGCTGGACGATTGATAGCCTGGCCATCGGCGAGGATTTCAAACGCAAATTGCACATTGGGATTCCGGGGGTCGATAACATTGGCGACATCCTCGAACTGCGGGCCGAGGTGTCCAAAGACACTGCCGTGGTGGCCGATTGGACCTACTTCAGTGAGATTCGCTGCGCCTACGACCCCAACGATAAGCTGGTATCGCCCGCTCGGGGCAGCGAGGGGCAGTACGCGCTTTTTGAGGATACCCTACGCTACACCATCCGCTTCCAAAATACGGGTAACGATACGGCCTTTACGGTGCGCTTGGTCGATCAGTTGTCCGATCGCTTGCGGTGGAACACCTTTCAACCGGTCAGCGCCAGTCACGAATACCGTGTGGATCTTGACTTAAAAAACGGCCTCTTGGAAATCCTCTTCGAAAACATCCTCCTCCCCGACTCCACGACCAACCTGGAGGGCAGCCAGGGTTATTTTTCCTTTGACATCCTTCCCCAAGATGAACTGGAAGAGAATACGATCATCGAAAATTTTGCCGACATCTATTTTGACTTTAATCCCCCCATCCGTACCAATACGACGAGTAGCGAGATGGTGTCGGAACTTCCCGTCATCGATGCGCTGTACGATCTAAATGGGGATGCTCAGGAGTTCTTCTTTGTTCCCAACCCGCACCGCGACCGATCCGTCTTGTACCGGCGTTCACCGACTGGCGCAGCGCCAAGGGGACGGATCGACATCTACAACGCCTGGGGACAGCAGGTTTGGTCGGCGACTCTGCCCGAGCCCTTTGGACCGGTGGTTGTGGAGACGGCCGACTGGCCAGCGGGTTTGTACTTTTACCAACTGCGTACCACGGAGGATTCCAGCCTGATGGGCCGGGGGGCAATCGTTAAAATGGAATAGCCGCGGCTAGCGCCATTGCTCCAGCTCGCGTTGCAAATTGCCACGGGCCTGGTCTTCGTAGCGGTCGCGGTAGGTCGGTAAATGGAAGATAAAAGGTCGCCCCAGGAAATGCTGGAGGGCCTGTACCCGCCCCCGGCGGTAGAGGAAATCGGGGAAGATGCGGTACTCCCGGCGAATTTGTTGGCAGTAGCGTTGGTAATCCGCTGGAGGACGACCCAGGATCGCCAAATCAAAATCGAGTAGGTACGGGGTGTCTGGATCCTCATTCATCAGTTGGTGAGATTGAGTGGCCAGAATCTGCTGGGCCACCACCTCGATCTGGGTTTCGGATAGGTGGAGGTCCCGCAGTCGACGACGGGCCAGGTCGGCACTTTGGGCCTCATTGTCCTTACGCCAAGCGCGGTAGATGACGTCGTGGTACCAGATGGACAGGGAGAGCAAGGTGGGGTCCTGGAGTTCGGTCGTGTGGTCCTCGACCCGATGGAGTAGGTCCGCGATGTGGTCCAAATTGTGGTAATGCCGACCGGCCGCGCCGTAGTGCGCTTGTAGTTCCCGCCAGAGTTGATCGGCTTTTTCCGCCGTCGCCCCGCAGGAACGGGCCAGATCTAACCAGTCTTGGTACATGGTTTCCATCAAATCCAATTATTTGTCCGCAAAGTGGGAGTTCTATCTCGGCTAGCCACAGCAGGCAACAAAACCGTCTTTTTGGGGTTGCTATTCCTATGCGCCCCTACCAAGCCATCGACTGCAACTACTACGACGAGCTGGAAGCCCTGGCTACCCTGCATCGGGAGGTACCGATCCGCTACCGAGATACCGCGGGCCGGGTACAAAACACCCGGTCGGTGATCGTCGATTTTTTTATCCGCGAAAAGGTGGAATTCCTCCGCCTGCGCAACGACTTGACGATCCGGCTGGATGATTTGCTAGAAGTAAATGGCCTCTCGGCGCCCCCCAATCGGAGCAACTGCGCGCGCTAAGTCTACCGCAAGTAGGTGTAGCTTTGTCCGTACTCCAGCATTTGGTCTAGGAAATTACCCGTGTATTCGACGCGGATATCGGTGATTTCGCCCGCGTCGTTTTTGATGGGGACTAGCTTGGGATTTACAAAACCCGCGTAGGCCGGAATATCCAATTTGGCCGAACGCTCCAGCACCTCGCGGTGCAATTCCGCGTCTCCCTTTACTCCATAATCCTCGATCAAGGCGCGACCGGCGGCGTAATCCCCCTGGCTCTTGATGCGCTGCACCTCCCGCAACAACTCGCCAAAGAGTGCCCGAAGTTTTTGGTAATCGTTGATGTTGAAATAGGTTTTTCCCTCGCGAACTACTTTTTCGATGACCCGGTCCGCTTTACCCCGCTCGTAAGCCCAAGCGGCTACCATCTGCCGGTTGCGCATGTGCGCCTCTTCGATGTCCTTCCCCAGCTCCAGCCGGCGCAACTGCGTAAGTAGGCCATTGCGAATGTAGGAATCGTACTCCGCCTTTCCCGCTTCGTCGCTCTCCACCAGTCCCAATTCCTGCATTTTGGGGTCGAGTATGTAGTACAAGGCCACCAGATCCGCCCGGCCCTCTTCCAGCGCCGAAGCGTAGCTCTGAAGGGTCTCCTTGGGCGTTCCCACACCCCCTTCCAACTGGCCCGAAGCGTGGCCGATGACCTCGTGGAGCGCCGTGTGCAACTCCCCCGAAAGCGTGCCGTACTCCTTGACGCGGGCAATCTCCTCCGGATCGTGGGCAAATTCCGACAGCAGGCCCGGGCCAGAGGCCGCGTCGTAAGCGTGTTCGATGTTCCCCAAACTGACCGATTTGGACCCGTGCTCGGTCCGAATCCAGTTGGCATTGGGCAAATTGACTCCGATGGGCGTCGCTGGCGAAGCGTCCCCCGCCTCTCCAGCCACCGTCACAACCTTATAGCTCACCCCCACCACATTGGCTTTCTTGTGGGCCTTCATGATCGGCGACTCGTCTTCAAACCACTGGGCGCTAGCCGCCACCACGGCCATCTGCTCGGAGGCCTTGAAATCCTTGATCTGAACGATATTTTCATAGGTGCCTCGGTACCCCTTGGGATCCTCGTATACCTCCACAAAACCATTGATGTAATCGATATCGCCTTCGGTAGCCTCCACCCAGGCGACGTTGTAAGCATCCCAGGTTTTGAGATCACCGGTTTGGTAGTAGCCGACCAACAAGTCGAGGGCTTTGCGCTGGGCCTCGTTTTCGGCCACACCGGCGGCGAGTCGCAGCCACTTCTGAATTTCCTGAATGGCCGGAGCGTACATGCCCTGGGCACTCCAAACGGCTTCGGTGAGGCTGCCGTCCTTTTGGCGGACCAATTTGGAATTGAGTCCGTAAGAGATCGGGCGCTCCGGGTCTTTATTCGCCATCCGCTCCTGGTAGAAGGCCTCTACCTCCGCTTCCGTGATGTCCGGCCCGTAGAAGTTTACCGCCGAGGAAAGGATCAAATCCTGCTCGGGATCGAGGCTTACTTTTTTGGCGTCCATCGTGGGGTCAAAAATCGCCCGGAGGGCCGATTTTGAGAGCTTGACGCCCGCATCGGCAAAAAGGCTTTCGAAGTATGCCTGGCTAAAACCCGGCTCGAACTTGTCTTTCGAGTAGTGATGGTGAAGGCCATTGGCAAAGAAAAAGCGTTTGGCGTAGGTTTGCAGCGCCTCCCAATCGGCACCGGAGGCCTGGCCCCGGTGGTGACTCAGGATTTTTTCCAGCGCCTGCCGGATTTCGAGGTTGTGCCGGTAGTTTTGATCGTAGATGATGTCCCGGCCCGCCAAACCCGCCTGGGTGAGGTAGTATACCAGCTGCTTTTGGGACAGGCTCAACTGGTCAAAACCAGGGATTTGGTAACGCAGGATACGGATGTCGGCAAAGCGCTCCACGTTCCACTCAAAGTCGGCATCGTCTACGGTGCTGGAATGCGCCGTGGCGGCGCCCTCCGCCCCGGCCGCACTGGTCTGGTTGGCAGCGGGATCGGTGCAAGCGCAGTAGAGCAAAAGACATAGAATCGGTAGGTAATATTTCATTAGATGAGGTTTTGTTCGATGCGGGGAAGGTAATCAAAAGCCACAAATTTTTGAATCCTTTTGGAAAAGGACTGGCCCGTTAGTGTTGAACTGTGGTTTTTAATTGACAAAAGATAAGGAAGAAAATTTCGTCTGAGTAAAATTTTGTTCTAGTATTAAAAAGACAAACCCGTGGAAAGCCGTTCTTTACGGGTATGAAAAGTAACGGAAGTTGGACTCGGACTTGGACCTGGACTCGGATTTGGATATTGCTGGGGATCGGGGCGACGAGCGCTTGGGGACAGGCGGATAGTACCCAGTGGGACTGGGGTGATTTTGGGGGAATTATCACCTTGGATTCCGTGACGGTACAGGCATCCCGACGGGGATTTGACGTGGCCGACTTTGTACAATTTGTCCAAGAGGATCAATCCTTTTACCGCGCCTTTCGCAATCTGCGTTTTCAGACTTACCGAGCGGAAAACGCCATTGCGATGTACGATAAGCGGAACCATAAAAAGGCGACTTACCGGAATGTCATTCGCCAGCTCAGTGAGGGCCGCTGCCGAACGATGGAGGTCCTCGAAGAATCGGTGACGGGTAATTTTTACAAGCGCAAAAAACGCTACCGCTACTATACGGCTACCCTCTTTGATCGGCTGTTTTTCACCTGGGAAAAGGTCTGCGAGGAGCAACAAGAGGAGCTGGAGACGGATGCCAAGGCTAAGGGAATGGAAAAGCACATCCGCGAACTCAAGAAACTCATCTTCCAACCCGGCACCAAAGCCGATGTCCCCCTGATCGGCAACAAAACCGAAATCTTTAGCCCTAAAATGAGGCCCTACTACGATTTTTCGATTCAGCGAAAAAGCCATCAGAATGGACGGGACTGCTACGTATTTACCGCTACCGTCAAGGAGGCCTACCAAACCCACAAACAGGATAAAACGGTCATCAAGTTTTTGGAGACCTATTTTGATAAGGACAGCTTTCAGGTCCTCGCCCGCAACTACCGCTTGGCCTACCGAGGCAGCTTGTTCGACTTTGACGTCAAGATGGAGATTGAGCTAGAGCAACGGGGCGATACTTACCTGCCCCGGCTCATTCGCTACGATGGTTTTTGGGACGTACCGGGCAAAAAACCGGAAATTTCCCGCTTCAAAGCCCGCTTTGATCACTCGGCGCAGTAAGACCCGATCGCCATGCTCCTTCGCTCCTCCCCCACTTCCCGGTGGCTACTCATCGTACTGGTGCAGCTCTAGGGCCTCGATGATTTGGATGAGTTTCTCGGCGTAGCGCTTATCCGTAGCGTAACCCGCCTTCCGCAAGCCCCTCGCCCAGGCCGCATAATCGGTGGTCCCCAAATCTTTGAGGGGAGCGTAGCGCTTGCCCTGCAGGAAGATCGAGTGGGCCCGGTAGCTTTCCCAGGAACTTTGGTAAATCCGGAAAAAATCCTTGTGGGTATCGTCGGTAAAGTTGGAGCAGTGACCCTTCCGGCACTTCCGCGAAAAGCACTTGATTCCAAAGTGATTGTGGTTGGCCTTGGTCAGCCGGCTTTCCCCGACGTTGCTTTCCAATAGCCCCTGAGCCAGGGTAATGCTGGCCGGAATACCGTATTTGTTCATCTCGGCCTTGGCCACCGGAGCAAAACGCTGAACGTAGCGGTAGCACTTGGCCATTTTTACCGCCACCACGGCTTCGGGTACACGCTTGCGTTGGGCGTAATCCGGGCTGAGGACAAAAGTCAGGTTGGAAAAGGTGTTGGCCAGATTTTGAATCTCCGCCTTGCGCTCGGCACTCAGGGTTTCGTCCAGCAGGGGGTCGCGATAGTCGCGGGCCGACTTGTTCCGCTGGTGAACGACGGGGGTAGCCTGGCCCTCCTCCCCCATCTCGGGCATCATCGACAGGGTGGCCTCCGATCCATTTGGCCCCTTGGACGTACCGGGCTCGGCATTTCCCCAGTCGTAGGTGGGAGCAGCCGGGTTGGCGGGAGCGCTGTTCATGCTGATTTGGAATTGAATGTCTTTGACCAGGACGATGTAAAGCGCCAAAGCGATCAGTAGGATCCGAAACCAGTGAACACGCAGGTAGTCTTGGAGCTTGGGAAGGTCCCAGGAAAAGGGGCGGAAAACGGGTAGATTTGGCCGGTGCATGGTATTCTTTTTTTATGGTGCGAAAACGAATGATGAAACAAATTTAAAACATTTTGTTTATCAAAATCAAACAAAAAGCCAATTTTTGTTTTAAATCCAAGCATTTGTGTTTCATGGTATTTTTTAGCCATGCGTTTGTGATTGACTACCAGTATTTTTTAATTTAGCTTCGATCCGGTGCCGATGGTCGCTCCGGCCAAACAAATTTTTGGCTACCGATCATTTTCGGAATTTTTTTTGGAAAAACCACGACTTAGTGTCAAAAATACACTACCTTTGGTAAGGAAGTACCAAGCTGGGTATTTCACCATTCATTCACCAGTCCACAGCATTATGTTGGTAATTGCAGACAGCGGGTCGACCAAGGCGGATTGGAAACTCGTCCACGCCGATGGTACCCACGATATGGTTAGCACCATTGGGTTCAATCCATTTTTCTACACACCAGCCGCCATTGAGGCCGAATTGCGTAAAAGTTTTGTCCACGAAGTTCCCGTTGATCGCGCCGAAGAAGTCCACTTCTACGGTGCGGGCTGCTCGACACCCGAGCTGTGCGCCGTCGTCGAAGCAGCCCTGCGCAACATCTTTCCCCGGGCCCTGGTCAAGGTAGAACACGATCTACTAGCCGCCGCCCGCGCCACCTGTGGTCACGACCCCGGGGTGGCCTGCATCCTGGGTACGGGCTCCAACTCCTGCCAGTACGATGGGGAAAAGATTACCGATAATGTGGAAAACCTGGCCTTCCTGCTGGGCGACGAGGGCAGCGGTACCCACCTGGGCAAAAAGCTACTCCGGGCCTACTTCTACCGCGAAATGCCCGTCGACCTGCGCGAAGCCTTCGAGCAGGCCTACCCCGGAGGCAAATCCATGGTCCTCGAAAAAGTATACGGCACCGAACACGCCAACGTCTTCCTGGCCTCCTTCGCCAAATTTTTATCCATCCACAGCGATCATTTCTTTGTAAAGAAGCTGGTTTTTGATTCCTTTGCAGAGTTCGTTGACCGCCACGTACGCAAGTATGCGCACCACGTGCATTACCCCGTCCATTTTATCGGTTCGGAAGCCTTTCACTTCCAACCGATTCTCAATACAGTACTGGCCGAACGCGACCTCAAAATGGGGATTGTGGTCAAAAAGCCAATTGAAAATTTGGTCAAGTTTCACCTCCAAAATCGCCCCTCACGCGCCTCGCTCAACCGACACTAATGTCCCCGCGTAGCGCGCTGACCAAGCGGCGATG
>CALCCH010000710.1 GCA_937899855.1 uncultured Saprospirales bacterium
CTACCGAATCACCTGGCACGTAACCCTGACGCTCCGCGATCTGCTTGTCGTCCAAGTGTGGGCCAATGGGGACGTGGAATCGGAAGTGGCCCAAGACTACGAGATAAAAATTCTACCCCAGTATTACCTCATCGACAAGCGGGGAAACTTTGCCGCCAAACCTCGCGATCACGATCTGATTGAGATCGAATCGGTCCTGCTTCGTCTCAATGCCAGCTCACCATGAATAGGAGTATCCTGCGTTTCAACATCCTGGGGGTCTGCTGCCTCCTCTTTGGACTGCCCCTAATTGGCCGGGCACAACAGGATACGGTCTATACCGCTGCCGATCAGATGCCTTATTTTCCCGGTTGTGACCAGTGGGACAATCAATCCCAGGAAAAGCGCGCCTGCTCCAACGAAAGCCTGGTCAGTTTTATCGGCAACTACCTCGAATATCCCGATCAAGCCCGCAGCGAAGGGATCGAAGGGACCGTCTACGTCAGCTTTGTCATCGACGCCGGGGGGAAGGTGTGTCATCCATCCGTCCTGCGCGACATCGGTGGCGCATGTGGAAGCGCCGCCCTGGAAGTCCTCGAAAAAATGCCGCCCTGGCAACCCGCCCTCCACCGTGGCCAAGCCGTGGCCGTACGCCTCAATCTGCCCATTCAGTTTGCCTTCGGAGCGAATCAGGACGAACAATCCGGCACCTACCGCATCCACTGGGGCATGCTCAAAGGCAATCAAATCAGCCGAACCCAATAGCTCCAACACGAAACCACCCCCCTCCAGGTACGCGATGCCTTCGGCAACGATATCCCCATCAGCGAGCTCTTGTTTACTTACGAGAAAAACCGCAGCTACCAGGATGCGAAGAGCAATGGCAAATTGACCCCCGCCATGCAGAAGGTACTCCGACGCGCCCGCAAGGGAGGAGTTTTCTCCATCGTAGCCACCATCCAAAAAGACGGGGAATTTGTCTACGTCGAAAGGAGTTTGGAAATCATTGAATAAGTCGGGCGCTTAAAAAAGGCTACCCTGGGTGGCAAAGCTCAGCGGATTCTCCAGCTGGAGCAGGTAGCGCTTGGTGTCCAATCCGTAAAAATAACCCTGTAGCTGACCGTTTTTAGCAATCACCCGGTGACAGGGGACGATAATGGCAATGGGATTGTTGCGATTGGCCAGGCCTACGGCGCGGACGGCGCTGGGATTGCCGACCTGTTCCGCAATCTTGGAATAGGAAGTGGTCCGACCGTAGGGGATGGTGAGCAGGGCTTGCCAAACGGAACGGTTAAAAGCGGTGGCCTCGCCCCAGTCAAACTGCACCTCAAAATCCCGACGCTTCCCCGCGAAGTATTCTTCCAACTGCACCGCAGCTTGCTTTACCGGAGCGGGTAACGCTTCGGTCGGCCGAGGGCTACCTTCGTACTTGCGTACCCGCCGCAAGCCCCGCGCGCTTCCGCTAATTTCCAATCGACCGATGGGGGTATCAATGTAGTGTTTGGCAATCATTGGTATAAATCTACGTTAACGATGGCGCTTTTCCAAAACGCTGACTACATCCTCCAAACCGTAGCCTTTGGCACGCAACAAGACCAAGTAATGGTACATCAGATCCGCCGCTTCCCCTAGAAACAGCTCCTCATTGTCGTCCTTGGCCTCAATGACCAACTCCACAGCTTCCTCCCCTACCTTCTGCGCCACCTTGTTGATGCCCTTGGCAAAGAGCGAAGCGGTATAGGATTGGCCCGATGGATGATCGTGACGCTCCTTGATGGTCTTTTGTAAGCTTTTGAGAAAGGCAATGTCGGCTTCCACTTCCCCAAAGCAAGTCGTTGCCCCGGTATGACAAGTAGGGCCATGCGGATGCGCCAATACCAACAGGGTATCTCGATCACAATCCAACTTGATGTCGACCAGGTCGAGGTAGTTTTGCGAGCTCTCGCCCTTGGTCCACAGGCGTTGTTTGCTGCGGCTAAAAAAAGTGACCCGTCTTTCGGCAAGCGTCTTTTCCAAAGCCTCCCGATTCATGTACCCGAGCATCAGGACCGCTAGGTTTAGGGCGTCCTGTACCACCACGGGTACCAGCCCAGCCCCCTTTTCAAAATCTACCGCAGCGATTAATTCCGTATCGTTTAATTCCGTATGGTTCATTTTTTTACTTTACTGGTTCTATCCTTCCCACTAGGTCCACCACTCTTGCAGGGCCCGGCTGATTTGTGCCACCTCAATCAGAAAGCCATCGTGGCCGTACTTACTTTCGATCAGCCGGTAGGTGGACATGGGAAGGTGCTTGGCTAAAAATAATTGCTCCACCTTGGGAATGAGCCGATCCGTATCGATGGCGATTACCAGGGCGGGAATCTTGATGTCCTGGAGCGTTTTTTCCAGGCCTCCCCGCCCGCGCCCCAAATGGTGAGTATCCAGGGTTTTGAGCAGTTGATAATAACAGTGAGCGTAGAAACGCCGCTCCAACTTCTCCCCCTGATAACGGATGTAAGACCCCGCGCTGAAATGCTCCAAACGCTCATCCCGATCGGTTTGGCGGTTGACGTAGGCCTCTGAGGTCCGGTAGTGCAGCAGGGCATTGCCCCGGGCCGCCCGCAAAGCCACCGCCCCGGCCTTGTCGGTATTCTCCACAAAGGTTGGATCCGCTTCCAGGATCATCCGCTGGGCCTCGTGGATGGCAATGCTCCAGGCACTTTCCCGTGCACTGGTCACCACCAGGGCCATCCGCTCAATCAAGTCCGGTTGGAAAAGCGCGTACTCCAACACCTGGTGTCCGCCACAAGAGCCGCCGATGCAAAGGTTGATTTTTTCAATCCCCAAATACTGCCGTAAGCGATCGTGCGCCCGCACCAAGTCGCGAATGGTCACCACCGGGAAGTCCAAGCCGTAGGCCTCCCCCGTCCGGGGGTCGATGCTCCGTGGCCCGGTGGTCCCGTAGCAGGAACCCAGAATATTGGCACACACAATGAAGTGCTCCTCCGGGTCAATCACCGTTCCCTGCCCAAACAAACCCGACCACCAATCGAGCACTTCCGAATTGGCCGTGAGCGCGTGACAAACCCATACGACATTGTCACCCGCCGCGTTCAATCGACCGTAGGTGTGATAGCCAATCTCCAACTCGGGCAGTACCACTCCGGACTCCAAAGGGAAAGGCTCGGCAGAATGAAAAGATTGCAGCCCCTCAATGGCCACGGGAATGGGATAAGTGGTCTTCATTGTTTCCATTAATTTCTTACCATTTTGGTGAAGGTCATCTTTTACTAAACGGAGCGCTCCAGGGCCTGTTCCAACTCCGCCGCAATATCTTCCAAGTGCTCCAGGCCCACCGATACCCGCAACAAACCGGGCGTAATGCCCACCGCCGCCCGCTCCTCCACCGGTAACTTCGCGTGGGTCGTCGAGGCCGGATGGGTGACGATGGTCCGCGTATCGCCCAAGTTGGCGCTGAGCGAGAGCCATTCCAGGGCATCGAGCAGTTTGCGGCCCTGCTCCAGCCCGCCCCGTACCTCAAAGGTAAGCAATCCACCGCCTTTTAACATCTGACGCCGGGCAATGGCTGCCCCCGGATGGGAATCCAGAAAGGGATAATGGACCGCCACGACCTCCGGATGCTCGGCCAAACGCTGGGCCAAAGCCAGGGCATTGTCGCAGTGGCGATCGAGTCGGACGGCCAAGGTCTCCAGACTTTTGGACAGCAGCCAGGCGTTGAAGGGCGATAGCGCAGGACCCGTACTTCGGCAGAACCCGTGTACCTTTTCCATCCGCTCCGCATCTCCCGCAATCAAACCTCCCATTACGCGCCCCTGCCCATCGATAAACTTCGTGGCGGAGTGGATGATGAGATCCGCCCCAAACCGCGCGGGCCGTTGGAGGTAGGGCGTGGCAAAACAATTGTCGACACAGTAAAGCAAACCGTGCTCGCGGCAAAATTGACCAGCCCGTTCCAGATCGACAATATCGAGACCGGGATTAGACGGCGTTTCGACAAATAGCAGCTTGCTGTTGGGGCGTAGCGCAGCCGCCCACCGCTCGGGAGCACGGGGAGGGAGCCAACTCACTTCAATGCCCCACTCGGGTAGGTACTTACTGAAGATGGAATAGGTCGACCCAAAAACGGCCCGGGAGGCCAGGCCGTGGTCCCCCGCCTTGAGGAAGGTCATCATACTGGCGAAGACCGCCGACATGCCCGAGGCCGTAGCTACCGCACGATCGACGCCTTCGAGCGCCGCTATTTTTTCTTCCAACTCCCGACAATTGGGATTGGTAAAACGGCTGTAAATGTTGCCCTCCGCTTCTCCCGCAAAGAGACTACGCATCTGCTCGGCATCGTCGAAGACGAAGCTGGAGGTGGGAAAAAGCGGCGTGCTGTGCTCGCGCTCGGCCGTCCGGGCGGTTTGGATCCGGATCGCCTTGGTCTCGAATTTCATTCGCTGGGATTTATCGAAACGCGGTAATTAATGGTAGCGGTTTTCTCCAAAATACGCGTCACCGAACAGTATTTCTCCATCGACAGTTCGACGGCCCGGCGCGCCTTGTCTTCCTGCAAATCCCCGTAGAGCTGGTAGTCAACCTGTACGGTCTCGAAAATGGCGGGCACTTCGTTTTCCCGGCGCGTTGCGGAAACGGTCACCTTGATATCGTCTAGGGGCTGGCGCATCTTCTCCAGGATCATAACGACGTCGATGGAGCTGCAACCGGCCAGGGCCATCAGGACGGTTTGCATGGGGCGGGCCCCTTTGCCTTCGCCCCCAATTTCGGGAGAGCCATCCATCTCGATGGCATTGCCCTCCTCGTTGCGAGCGACAAAATGTACGGCCTGATTGAGGCGTTCTAGGGTAATTTTCATCGGCTTGGTTTTATGGTCTGATGGATAGCCCGCGCTCCCGCAATCGGCGCTTGAGCTGGGGAATCCCAATTTCTTTGTAGTGAAAGATGCTCGCCGCCAGGGCCGCATCCGCCTTGCCACGCGTAAAGGCTTCCACGAAGTGCTCCTCCGTACCGGCCCCCCCCGAAGCGATGATCGGAATCGACAACTGCTCCGCGAGCCGGGCCAAGGCCTCCACGGCAAAGCCATTTTTGGTCCCATCGTGATCCATAGAGGTAAACAGGATCTCCCCCGCTCCCCGCTCCTGACATTCCCGGGCCCAAGCCATCAATTCGATCGCCGTGGCCACCCGACCTCCGTTGAGGTGCACCATCCACCGTTCCGCCACCTGACGTGCATCAATAGCTACTACGATACATTGGCTCCCAAAGTTGTGCGCCAGCTCCTCAATTAATTCTGGCCGCCGCACCGCAGCCGAATTTACGGAAATTTTATCAGCTCCCGCCCCCAATAAGACCTCGACGTCCGCCACCGAACGCACCCCCCCACCGATGGTAAAGGGAATGTTCAACTCGCGGGCCACCCGGCGGGCCAGGTCCGCCAGCGTCTTGCGTTTTTCGTAGGTCGCAGTGATGTCCAAAAAGACCAATTCGTCGGCCCCTTCTCGGCTGTACAAGCTCCCCAGCTCCACGGGATCGCCCGCATCGCGAAGGTTGACAAAGTTGACGCCTTTGACGGTACGGCCGTCCTTGACGTCCAGACAGGGAATGATGCGTTTGGCTAACATGAGGCGATAAAGTTGGTGAGTTCCTTGAGGGGGATGGTACCTTCGTAGAGGGCCTTGCCGACGATGGCACCGCTACAGCCCAGAGCGGCCAGGGCTTCCAAATCCGCTAGGGTCGTGACGCCACCACTAGCGATGAGTTGGAGCTCGGGAAAACGCTGCCGAATTTGCCGGTACAGCTCAATGGCCGGACCCCGCAACAAGCCATCCTTGGCGATGTCGGTACAAATGACGTAGCGGATGCCCGCGCGGTGATAATCGTCGAGAAAGTCAAACAAGTCAAAAGCGCTTTCCTCCCGCCAGCCACTGACCGCAATCCGCCCCGCCTTTACTTCTGCTCCCAGAATGATGCGTTCGGTACCGTATCGCTCCATCCACTCCAGGACCAATGTGCGGTTCTTTACCGCCAGTGTACCCTCCGTAATCTGCTGCTCTCCACTGGCCAGGGCCAATGTTACGTCGGCTTCGGACTTGATGCCCCCACCAAAATCAATGGTCAGTGCCGTTTCGCGGGTAATGGCGGCGAGTACCGCGTGATTGATGATCTTTTTGGACCGCGCCCCGTCCAGATCCACCAGGTGCAAACGGCGAATTCCCAGCGCTTCAAAACGCTTGGCGACGGCGACGGGGTCTTGGTCATACACCTTTTTTCGGTCGTAATCGCCTTGGGTCAAACGGACGCACTGGCCGTCAATGATGTCGATGGCGGGAATGATTTCCATAAATTATTGGGCTAAAAAATTACGCAATAGGCGCTCCCCAATCGAGCCCGATTTTTCGGGGTGAAACTGAGTCGCAAAGAAATTATCCTTCTGAATGGCCGCACTAAAGGGGTGGATGTAGTCGCTGCGGGCAATGGTGTGGGGACCCAATTCGACGTAATAGCTGTGGACGAAATACACGTACTCGCGCTGCAGAGCGGGATCGATGAACCCCTCCGCTTCGATCTGGTCCAGGCTGTTCCAACCCATATGGGGCACTTTTTGCGCGGGCTGCTGGGGAATAAAGCGGCGGACACGCTCGGGAAAAACCCCAATACAGGGCGTGTCGTTTTCCTCGGAGTGTTCACAGAGCAACTGCATGCCCAGACAGACGCCCAGTACGGGTTGTCGCAAGCTGCGAATCAACTGATCGAGCTGGTGACTACGCAGGTAATCCATCGTCGTACTCGCCTCCCCCACACCGGGAAAGATGACCTTCTCCGCCCCGCGGATGGCCGCCGGGTCTTTGGTCAGCAGGGCCTCAACGCCGAGCCGCTGGAGGGCAAAAAGTACCGATTGGACGTTGCCCGCATTGTAATCGATGATGGCTACTTTCATATCTTGGAGTTAGAGTACGCCCTTGGTCGTGGGCAACTGTTGGTTGTAGGGATCGCGGCGGATGGCCATGCGAATGGCGCGGGCCAGGGCCTTAAAAATCGCCTCGATCTTGTGGTGTTCGTTCTTGCCTTCCGCCTTGATGTTCAAATTGCACTTGGCCGCGTCGCTAAAGGATTTGAAAAAGTGAAAGAACATTTCGGTCGGCATCTGACCGATCCTCTCCCGGTGAAATTCCGCTTCCCACACCAGCCAGGGGCGGCCCCCAAAGTCGATGGCCACTTGGGCCAGGCAATCGTCCATGGGCAGGCAAAAGCCGTAGCGCTCCATGCCCGCCTTGCTGCCCAGGGCACGGGCGAAGGCGTCGCCCAGGGCCAGGGCCGTATCTTCGATGGTGTGGTGCTCGTCCACCTCCAGATCGCCCTTCACCCGGATCATCAGGTCACAGCCCGAATGACGCGCCAATTGGTCCAGCATGTGGTCAAAGAAGGCCAGTCCGGTTTGGTTTTCGGCGCGCCCTTGCCCGTCCAATAGGACCTCAATGTGGATGTCGGTTTCCTTCGTGGCCCGGCGGATTTTGCTTCTCCGCAAGGGTAGTTTGAGGAATTGGTAGATCCTTTCCCAATCGGTGGTCGTCAGCGCAATTGTCGACGCCAGATGCTCGGGAGACCGCTCGGTTTCGTCAGCGCCGAGCTCGGGATCGGTATTGATCCAGATGCCTTGGGCCCCCAGGTTTTTGGCCAGCTCCATATCGGTCAATCGATCGCCGATGACGAAAGAATGGGTCAGGTCGTAATCGCCTTCCAGGTAGTGGGTTAGCAGGCCCGTTCGGGGCTTGCGGGTCGGGGCATTATCGGCCGGAAAGCTGCGGTCGATGAGGATTTCGGAAAAGGAAATGCCTTCGCGCTCGAAGGCTCGGAGCATTTTTTCGTGGGCCGGCCAGAAGGTGGCCTCGGGAAAGGAATCGGTCCCCAGGCCATCCTGATTCGTCACCATCACGAGTTCGAAATCCAGCTCGGCGGCAATTCGGCTGAGGTATTGAAAGACCCGGGGGTAAAATTCCAATTTCTCCAAACTGTCCAATTGGTAATCGACCGGGGGTTCGAGCACCAGGGTGCCATCGCGGTCGATGAAAAGTACTTTTTTCATGATTGATCGTTTTGCAAATCGTAATCCCGCAGAGCGGCCAAGAGCAGGTCATATTCTTGGGGATCTCCCACCGAAGACCGCAAACAGCCCGTACAGCCCGGCATCCGGGAGCGGTCCCGAACGCCGCTACCGCGCTCCACTAAGAATTGATACAGCTCACGAGGTACCCCCACGCGGACGAGTAAGAAATTGGCCTGGGAAGGAAAGACGTGCTCAATGCAGGCCAGGGTGGGCAGTTGTTCTTCCAAGCGCGCGCGCTCCGTCAGAATCTCCTGTACCCATTGGTCTTTTTCTTCCGCATTTTCCAGGGCGAGGTAGGCGGCATCCTGGGTCAGTTGATTGATATTGTACGGCGGTTTGACCTTATTAAAAAGCCCGATCGTAGCCGGCGGGGCGAAAGCCATTCCGAGTCGGACCCCGGCCAATCCCCAAGCCTTGGAAAAAGTTTGCAAGACCACCAAACGTTCAAATTCGTCCAGCAAAGTCGTACAGGAGGCCCGCTCCGAAAAGTCGATGTAGGCCTCATCCACCACCACCACACCCGAAAACCGCGGATGTGGTCCAACTTGATGTCGTTGGCCGTTGGGTTGTTGGGGCTACAGATAAACAACAACTTGGAGTGAGCATCGGCCTTTTGCAGGATCGTATCGACGTCGGGTTGAAAATCGGCCGTGAGGGGGACCTCCACAATGGGGACGTTGGCAATGTCGGCCGATACGCGATACATGCCGTAGGTGGGCGGCAGGCTGAGGATGTGGTCGACCCCGGGTTCGCAGAAAATCCGGATCAGCAGGTCGATGGCCTCATCACTGCCGTTGCCCAAAAAAATCTGCTCGGCCCGGACCCCCTTGATCTCGGCAATCTTGTCTTTGAGCAAACGTTGGAGCGGATCGGGATACCGGTTGAAACCCGTTTCGAAGGGGTTTTCGTTGGCGTCGAGCAATACACTGGCCACGCCCTGGAATTCGGAGCGGGCCGAGGAGTAAGGCCGCAGGGCGCGAATGTTGGGTCGGACCAAGGGATCGAGGCTACTCATGATGGGTTTTGTAGTTTTTGTAAACGGATACTGACGGCCAACTTGTGCGCCTCCAGCTGTTCGGCAGCCGCCATCGTTTCCACCGCTGGCCCCAGCTGTTGGAGTCCCGCGGTGCTCAATTGCTGAAAGGTAATCTTTTTGTAGAACGCATCCATGTTGACGCCGCTGTAAGCACGGGCGAATCCGTTGGTGGGCAAGGTGTGGTTGGTTCCCGAGGCGTAGTCGCCCACCGATTCGGGCGTGTAGTGCCCCAGAAAGACGGAGCCCGCATTGCGAATCCCCGCGGCAAAGTCCAGAGCGGTGTCGCTGGCCAGGATCAAGTGCTCGGGGGCGTAACTGTTGATGAGGGCCAGGGCGGTGGCCTCATCCGCAACCGTAATGGCGGGACTCTGCCCCACCACCGGCTCGGCAATCGAACGCCGGGGCAGTTGGGCCAGCTGCTGGGTCAGCTCCCGTTCTACGCGTTCTAGCAAGTCCGCACTCGTCGTCACCAATACCGCCTGGCTGTCCAAGCCGTGTTCGGCCTGGGAAAGCAGGTCGGCCGCCACAAAAGCGGGATCGGCGGAGGCGTCGGCGTAAACCAGAACTTCGGAAGGACCCGCCGGCATATCGATGGCCAAACCCTGTCGATTGACGAGTTGCTTGGCACAGGTCACGTACTGGTTGCCAGGGCCAAAAATTTTGTAGACCGCCGGTACGCTTTCGGTTCCGCTGGCCATGGCCCCAATGGCTTGGGCGCCCCCCACCTTAAAAATCTGTTCGATCCCGATCAGTTGGGCGGTGTACAGCATGGCCGCGTGGATGCTACCATCCTTCTGGGGTGGGGTACACAAGACGATTTCTTCGCAAGCCGCCAACCGGGCGGGTACGCCCAGCATGAGGATGGTAGAAAAGAGGGGGGCCGTGCCTCCCGGAATGTAGAGCCCCACTTTTTCGATCGCTACGCTGCGTTGCCAACAACGGACTCCGGGCATCGTTTCGACCACGGCGGAATCTTGAATTTGGGCCTGGTGGAAGGTGCGGATATTGCGGTAGGCCGTGTCGATGGCGGTTTTGAGTTCGGCGGGCAACTGCTCGGCCGCGGCTTCCATTTCGGCGGGGCTGACGCGGAGGGTATCGAGCGCTACACCGTCAAAGCGGGCGGTATAATCGCGAAGGGCCGCATCACCCCGCGTCTGGACTTCGTCGAGAATGGCCTGGACGGTGGCCTCCAGCTCGCTGGTATCCAGCAGGGGGCGTTCCAGGATGGTGGACCAATCGGTTGGCGGAGGATTGAAATAGCTTTTCATAATTAGAGGATCATTTTTTCGATGGGGATGACCAAGATGCCTTCGGCCCCTTCGGTTTTGAGTGCGTCGATGATGTCCCAGAAGCGGTCTTCGCTGATGACCGTTTGGATGGAGCTCCAGCCCGAGGTGGCGAGGGGCGTCACGGTGGGGCTTTTCATTCCGGGTAGGATTTTGGTGATGGCGGTCACGTTCTCGTTGGGGGCATTCATCATGACGTACTTGTTGTTTTTGGCGGCCAGTACGGATTGCAGGCGAAAGATCAACCGGTCGAAGATGCTTTGCTGGGGGTCGGGCAGCTCCGGTCGTACCATC
>CALCCH010000711.1 GCA_937899855.1 uncultured Saprospirales bacterium
TGTTTGGTGTTTTGGGCGCTTTGCATGCAACTTATCCTTCCCTTTTGCTCTCGGCGGTGCTGGCTGTCGGGGGCGGCCCAGAGTCGGATTTCGAAATAGGTTTGGACGAGGGGTAGGGCCTCGCTGCCGACCTGCATCAGCCAGTATCCGGCTTGGCCCAGGGGCCAGCGGAGGAGTAGAATGAGGAGGGCGATCGACCAGGCGACGAGGAGGGCGCGGCCGAGGGTGAGCGAGATGTCCCGAGCGTCGGAGCGGCCGTAGGCCTGGGCGGTCATTCCCGTGGTGCCCATGCGGAGGAAGCTGAAATTCCAGTAGATAAAATTAAAGATCATGGCCCCAATTCCAACGGCCCCCAGGTGGACCTCCGACAGGCGCCCCATCAGTGCCGTATCGACCGTGCTGAGGAGGGGAATGGAGATGTTGCTCAGGATGTTGGGGATGGCCAGTCGCAGTATTTCTTTGTTCATCACAGGTAGAATCGTTGGTGGTGGGGCTGGAGCGGAGCCAGCTTCATTAGCCGTGGTTTTTTATTGACCATTCACGGTGATCCAGAGGTCAAAAGCTTCCTTTCCTCGTTCCAAAGCGTAGCGCTTCCGGGTCGTTCGCTTTTTATCCACTGGCTTGATCGCCGACCCATTGAGGCGCAAACAGTGCTGATAGTTCAGCATGGACAGCAAGATTTCCGCTCTACCAAACGCCTTGAGCAGGTAGTAGCGAACATTTTTCAAAGCGGTCTTTTTGGCCCCCAGGTGGCGGAGCCCAACCGAAAAATAAGCCGTATGGTCCGCAGTATCCCGCTCCAGGGTCTTCGCTATTTTTTCAAACATCAAACGGTCCCGCTGGCCCCAGTTTCGCCGGTAGTCCTCCATACCTTGGAGTATCTCCAGTAGCTTCGCCCCCTCGCCACCAACCTCACTGCTGGCGAGGCGTTGCCACAATGCCTCCCGGAATTGATCCACTTTTTCCCGATTGGTTTTTTGCTCCAAGTCCTCCCGACAAAACGACCGGAGTGTCGCCACCTCCTCGGGAGTGAGCAGCGCTGCGTAATGATCCAGTATGGAGTGGATGGCCCCTGGGGTGTGGTACTCCACGTCCACCCCCACAAACTGGATCGGGAGGGACTTGGCCCGGCTGTACTCCAGGATGCCGGTGTATAAGTCGTGGTAACTGGGGTAGTCGCGGCGGTACACCTCTAGTAGCCATTTGAGGTAGGCTTGATCGCCGGTTTGATAATATTTGTTCAAGCCATCGCTAAAGGATCGTCCCGTTTCCAAGAAAATGTATTTGAGTCGCCCGTCGTCTATCAGGTACTGGAGGTAGGTCTGGGTAACGAAGTTGGTAGATTGGGCGTGGTGGTGCTCGCCGGTGACGAACAGGCGTTTGCGTCCCAGGTCACAGGTGGCGAAAAAGTGGGTCATGGAATCGCTCGTCAGTTCCTCAAAATCCATTTTGCAATCCGGGCCTACCTGCGCCCGCAAGCCATCGCCGAGGAAGAGCAGCAAGACCAGGGTAAAACCAATTTCGTACCTCATCCTTAAAACGTGTTTTTCCGTGATTAAATCCGTTGGCAAGTCGTCAGTAAAAGCGTCGACGCAGGGTCCCTACTGAGTCCGTCGCCAGCTGCTCCACCCGATCGAGCCACAGGTGCTGTCCCCGCTCCAGAGCCAAGCAGTTGGCCTCCTCTCCACAAGCGTAGTCCGACAAATCCAACCGCGCCGCCGCGTAGCTGGATTTTTTGTTGAACACCGCCACGCCGTAATCCGTCGCCTCCACCGACAAACCCCTTAGGGTAGCTTGGGTAGCGTCTTTGACCGCTACCCCAATCCGGGCCCTCCGGACCGCAACTTGCGCCAGACGTACCCGGGAAGCCTCCCCCAGCGATAGGCCTTTGTCTTGTACCCCTTCCACCACCAGATTTTCCCCCTCCAGTTCGCTGCCCGAAGCATCGAGGGCATCGCCACCGATGTCAACAAAACGAGCGTTGCGGATCGAAAGTTTGGAAAAATCGACATCCAAGGCATCGCCCCGGCAATGGCTAAACTCCAAGTCCTCCAGTACCGCCTCCGGGCAGGAGACGATATTGAGGGCATCCTCTCCCGTAAAGTCGTCAAAACGGCAGTGCTCCATCCGCAGCCGGCAGCGGTAAAAACTCAGCCCCCCACTGTGTCGGAAACCCCGTTCCCGCAGCCCCTCCAGCTTACTGAAATACACTGCTCGCAGCAAGACCTCCGGCGCCCCGATGACCTGCCAACCCCGCGATTGCCCATCGCTGGACCCCACGTAAATGGCACGCCCCGCTTCCCCTTCCATCCGCAGGTTACCCCGGAGCAAAAAACCACCGCCCTCCACCAGGTCGATCTTGGCCCCGGCCTCCACCCAAAGGGCGCGACCGGGAGGTAAGATTTGCAAACGCGCAATGCGGTGGACCCCGGCGGGCAACACAATGGCCTCCTCGCGAAATACGTAGTGGGCGGAATCCAGCTGGCTATCGGGTAGAGGCTGGAAGGGAGCGTCAAAGGCGATGGGCTTGCGGTCTATTTTGTGGCGGTACCAAAAGTCATTGCCCGGAATGGAGAAAAAGACATAACGGTCGCCCGGGGGCAGCTCCAGATCCAAGTGGACCTGGGGCTGCTGGAAGGCATTGTAGGGGGGCAGTGTCCGGGGTGGGTAGAGCCGGTGGAGGGGCTTGCTCTTTTTGGGGCCGGTGGCTTGAAGCTGGAGGGCTTGACAAAAGTAATTGGAGAGGCGCAGTTGCTGCCGATCGGTACGGGAAGGGTACTCACTCTTCAGGGAGACGGAGGGGAAGGGATAGGTCGCCCGGCAGGAGTCGTAGCTGGGGCCGAAAATCATGTGTACAAAAGGGGGATGCTCCGGTAGCTGCTCGGGAAGTTGCCGGGCCAGGTCGGCGGCTTGGTCGCTCAGGAAATTCCAATCGTAGTGGTAAGCGGGAAACTCACTTTGCAGCGCTTTTTCGAAGGTGGTGATGGAGGAGCGGTGGCGTTCGAGGAAGTCCCGCAGGTAAGCCGGTTGGGTAAAGCGCCGGAGGTGTTGGTAGTAGGCCCGTCGGAAGCCGGCCTGATTGAACAATTGGAAAAGCAACATCTCTTCTCGGAAATAGACCCATTTGTACCGGTCGTTGTAAAAGCCGAAGTAGGGTTTGGAAAACCAGCGGTAAGGGCCGTTGCTCCCGTAGGCGTCGTAAACGACGGGCTCGAGTTGGGCGCTGAGAGGATTGTGGTAAAGGCGGAGGTTGTGCCAGCGCAGGGCGTGGTAGGCCTGCGCGACGTCGGCCAGGGCCAGCAAGCGGGCCATCGCACTCGTATCTAACCCGCCCAAATATCCCGGATCCGACCAGCGCCAGGCCTCCATTCGCTGTCGCCCGGCTTGGTAAAGACTGGCGAGCACGCTATCCCGGCGGGTACGCCCTTTTTGGAACACCTCGATGTCGGCCGCCTCAAAGACGGGCAGGTAGCCACCCAGGTCTACCCCGTGGATCCGATCGTACTCCTGCATCTGCCAGAAGCCCGCTTCGGCATATTTGAGAATGGGGCCCTCCCGGCGCCCCTGGCGTTCCAAAAGCAAGCGGTCGAAATGTTCCTCCAAGGCAAAGATTCCCTTGTAATCGCCATTGAGGCGCACCCGAACGAAACGGTATCGAGGGCACAGAATGTCTTCCTCTTCTAGCAACTGATGCCAGACCCATTCATCCAGGTAGGAACGCGTCCGCGGGTGTTGGATGGAAAAGCGTTGCATGCCCCACAAGCTTTGGGTGGAGTCCAGCTTCACGCGGAGCGACCACTTCTTCCCTTTCAGGTGATCCAACCAGTCGCCCTTGAGCCGAACGAGGCCTTGTAACTGCTGGTCCTGATAAGTCAGCTCGGCGGGTACGTAATCCCCGGGCTTGTTTACCAGGAGGCCCGCCCGCAGGGCGGCCTGCCGCTTGCGTTGTAGCAGGACCCAGTGTTCGGATTTGATCCGCAGCTCCAGCAGCGGGAGTTCCCACAAGCGTGGATCCTCCGAGCGCTCGTCGGAGCAGGCGCTCCATCCCAGCCCCAAGCACAGCAGGCCCAAAAAAAGGTAAAGTCCGTTCATGCCCCGTAAAGATACACCAATCCCCCAATGGAGAATCCCAAGTACCCACGAAAAGCGGAACGGGCCAGGATTCTGGAAATCAAGACCGGCCCTAGCCTCCGTCGCTTCCGAGAATGCCGGGCACTGGACCGAGTCCGTTGACGGCCCGGTCAACGTTTGGGAAATGCCGGTGGGTAAGCTAGGCAGCGCCTCATTGGTCCTCATTCAAAATCTTTTTTGAACGAGTGGGCCACTTTTTTTGAGAAATTTTTCCCTTATTTTTCAAGGCTTCCAGCCGATTTTGGTCACCAAACGTCCCAACAGCTTATGGAATTTTTTCAAAAAAGCGTCTATGAACCAGAATTTCTCATTCTAGATGGTGGAAATTCTTTGGTATTGAAACCGACCGGAGTGAGGAATTCCGGGTCTGGGTAGCGGAGCTGTACCTCGGTGTAGTTTGCGCAAAGGAGGGCCGTTGTGTCGGTACCTTGAGGGCGGGGTCCCGCCCAATGGGCGAAATTCTGTCCGCCTCCGAAATCCCTTCGAAATCCCTTCGAAATCCCTCTCAGATAACGCATTAGCCCCCTCCCTCCTTTTAATTACCGAAATCCCTTAATTTTACCCCATGCGCCACGCCTACCCCTTATTTGTCCTCGCCCTCTTACTGTACAGCTGCACCAGCAAGCGCTCGCACCAAGCCTACGCCTTTTTTATCGCGGGTCACGTTTACGGTTCCCCCACCGATACCCTCCCCGGCCTCCATCCGCCCTTTCGGGCCGACTGGGACTACCTGCGGAGTATTCCCCAGCTCCGACACGGCGTCTTCACCGGCGACATCGTCTACCACAGCCGACCCGAATACTGGGACTCCGTCGAGCTGGCGGTGGCGGAGTTGGAGCGGCCCGTGTACTTTACCCCCGGCAACCACGACCAGGGCCAGCGTTCGCCCTACCGGGAGCGCTATGGACGCACTTACCAAAAATTTACGGTGGAGGGAGACCTCTTTTTACTACTCGATCCCGGTTTGGGCGGTTGGAACATTTGGCGGGAGCAGTTGGATTTTGTACGTGGGGCTCTGGCGAAAGCCGAGCGCTACCGCAATATATTTGTGTGTTTTCACCAGGTCTTGTGGTGGACGCCGGAAGGGGAGCCCGCAAGCTTTCGAAACCAAAAGTACCACCCCAATTCCCTGGATGGTCGAACACCCCGGATCAATTTCTGGCCCGAAATCGTCCCCCTGCTGGTCGCCACCCAACGGCCGGTCTACCTTTTCGCCGGAGACGTCGGAGCCAATCAACGGACCCAGGCCCTTTCCTACACCCGCTACCAAAACCTGCACCTCATCGCTTCCGGGATGGGCAACAGTGCCCGCGACAACTACCTGATCGTGGGAGTGGATCAGGCCAAAAAGGTCGTTTTAGCCGTACGCTGGCTTCAGGGACGACGCACGGAATCCCTACTGCCCGCGCCCTAAACCGAGCACTCGGACGGGGCCACAAACGGGATTTCAATTCGGAATTATTGCTAATTTTACCCTCAATTTCTGAGCCCCCCCGGTTTTCCAGTGGAGGGGGCAACAATTTTTAGTACCCGGAGTAAGTTTAAGAACGAATCACCGCAGAACACTTGCCGTATGAAAATTGGGATTTTATTTGGGGGGCCCTCCCGCGAACGGGAAATCGCCTTTGCCGGAGGTCGGACCGTATACGATAATCTGGACAAGTCGCTGTTCGAAGCCGTGCCCATCTTTATCGATAGCGCCCGCAACCTCATCCTACTCGATTGGCCCTACATCTACAAGGGGACCATCCGCGATTTTTACCACCCCGTAGACCAACTCCCCGACTCTCCCCACGAATTCCAGATTTACGTGGAGAGCCTCGGACCACTCGACGAGGCACAACGCGACGCTCTCATCCAATCGGTCGGCCGGCGCATCTCCCCCGCCGAACTCCCCCAACTCATCGACCTGGCCTTTCTGGCCCTCCACGGCAATTACGGGGAGGACGGCCAAATCCAAGGGCTGCTCGAAAGCCTCGGCATCCCCTACACCGGCAGTGGCATCCGCGCCTGCGCCATCGGGATGGACAAGGCGTACCAGAAAAAATTAATGGAAGTCGGAGGCTTCGATTGCCCACGGGTCCTGACCATCGACCGGGCGGATTGGGCAACGGCGGATCCCGCCAGCTACTACGCCAAAGCCGTGGAGCAGATCGGTGATCCCCTGGTCATTCGCCCCGCCAACCAGGGCTCTTCCATCGGTGTGAGTATCATCAGCAAGGACTTGGGGGATACCGCTTTTGCCGAACGGATCGATCGCGCCTTTTTCCGCCTCCGCTTGAGCGCCTCCGGCTGGCGAGCCAAGACGCCCGAGGAGCGGGTCCAATTCGTGAGGGACCTGAGCGACATTCGCGGGGGGCTAGGCTTTCCCCTCCAGATTGGCGACCAGACCATTTACCATCCCGAACGCTTGCTGGCGGTGCTCGACGAGCGCCTGGCGACGGGGGCCGGTGAGCTCCTGCTCGAAAGCCATCTGAGCGAGCAACGGGTCATCGTCGAATCGTTTATTGCTGGTAAAGAATTTTCCTGTATCGTGCTGAGACGGGAAGATGGGGGTACCGTGGCCCTGCCGCCTACCGAGGTGGTCAAGGGCAGCGAAATTTTTGACTACCGCTCCAAATACCTCCCGGGCCTGTCGCGGAAGATTACGCCCATCGAACTGCCCGAAGCGCAAATTCAGGCCATCCGCCGCGAATGCGAACGGCTATTCGATTACTTCGAGTTCAATACCTACGCCCGGATCGATGGCTTTATCACGCCCAGCGGGCAAATTTTTCTCAACGATCCCAATACGACTTCGGGCATGCTGCCCTCCTCCTTCTTTTTTCACCAGGCGGCGGAAATCGGACTGAATCCCTCGCAATTTTTGACCTACATCATCCGCGTTTCCCTTCAGGAGCGCATCGCGACTTATACGGAGCGCAACCACTGGGCAGCACAGCTGGACGCCCTGGACCGGGCCATCGAACGCTTGCGTACCGGACGGGGCCAACGCAAGCAGGTCGCCGTCATCATGGGGGGCTATTCCTTCGAACGGCACATCTCGGTGGAGAGTGGCCGGAACATCTACGAAAAATTAGCCAGCTCCGACCAGTATCAAGCGATTCCCATTTTCTTGACCGGCGATGCCGATGGCCACCAGCTTTACCAGATTCCCATCAACCTGATGCTAAAAGACAATGCGGACGACATCCGCGATAAAATCCGTCACTTCCAAACCCATCCCGTGGTGGAAGGCATCAAGGCGGAATGTGCCGATATTACCCAAAAGTACGCCTCCCCGGATACCGTTTTCACCCCGCGCGCCCTGAGCTACGCCGAACTGGCGCAGTTGGTAGACGTGGTTTTTATCGCCCTGCACGGTCGCCCGGGAGAGGATGGTACGGTACAAGGTCAGTTGGAAACCCTGCACCTGCCTTACAATGGGTCCAGTCCGGCTTCCTCCAGCATTACCATCAATAAGTTCGACACCTTACAGCGACTGCGCCAAGCGGGATTTTCGGTGACGCAGCAGGCGCTGAGTCAGCAGGTGGACTTCGTAGCCGATGCCGAGGCTACGCTCGCTGGGATCGAGACCCGTTTTGATTATCCCCTCATCGCCAAGCCCGTGGACGACGGTTGCAGCTCCGCGGTAAAGGTCATCCGTAACCGGGAGCAGATGGCGGCTTTCCTCCGGGCCATGTACCGCGAAGGGGAAGAAGTGGCACCGGAAGATCGCCGGATCTTAGCGCTGCACGACAAGGAGGAGTTTCCCCGTAAAACCGAGGTGCTCCTCGAAACCCTGATCGAGCGGGCGGGCGCTTTGCACTTTTTGGAGATTACCGGAGGGCTGCTGACGCACTACGAAGCCGATGGCCAACTGCGCTACGAGGTGTTTGAGCCTTCGGAGGCCCTGGCCGGGGGAGCGATTTTGAGTTTGGAGGAAAAATTTCTGGCGGGGGAAGGGCAAAACATCACCCCGGCCCGTTTTGCGGCGCCGGGCCTGGATTACCAAACGGTGGCCAGCCAGGTAAAGGCAGACTTGGAGCGGGCCGCTCGGGTGCTGGACGTCCGGGGTTACGCCCGGATTGATGCCTTTGTACGGGTATGGCCCGACCGACGGATCGAGACGATCATCATCGAGGTCAATTCGCTGCCGGGGATGACGCCGGCGACCTGTATCTTTCACCAGTCGGCTCTAAATGGGTACAAGCCGTTTGAGTTTATCGATCGCATCCTGGACTTTGGCATCCAGCAAAACCAACGGCGGGCCGTATCGACGACCCCTTGAGCGGCCCTCTCGGAGGTGGGGACCAAAAAGCCCCGGCTCCAGGCCAAATCGACGGGGGAGATTCCCGCCAGTAAAGTCTACTTTAGAGCGGACTTCTTAACAGCATTTTTTACCTTTGCGCACAAAGCCAATCGGATGAAAGCTATTTTGCAACAGTTGGGAGAACGTTTAAAAATCTACGGTAAAGAGACCTACTACTTCTTGACCAGCATGATTTTTCTACGAAACTTTGGGGGGATCATTGCCATGATCGGGGTCCTGCTGCTGATCATCTCCACCTGGTTGCACTGCTACACCAACCACGGCGAATCGCTCCAGGTACACGACTACGTCGGGATGACGCTGGAGGAGGTCGTCGAAAAGGCCAAAGCCCGTAGCTTTGAAATCATCGTGGCGGATTCCATCTTTTTGGTAGACAAACCCGCCCATACGGTACTGGAACAAAGCCCGGGGCCGCTTTCGCGGGTCAAGAAAAACCGCAAGATTTACCTGACCATTACCAAGTTCCAGCCCGACGAGAGGGCCCTGCCGGATCTGACGGGGGGGAACGACGATTACGATC
Organism: uncultured Saprospirales bacterium; assembly: GCA_937899855.1. Taxonomy (GTDB): domain Bacteria; phylum Bacteroidota; class Bacteroidia; order Chitinophagales; family Saprospiraceae; genus CALLVY01. Next base: position 8,964 of record CALCCH010000711.1, read on the forward strand.
AGTACATCAAGAGCCTTAGCCGGATCAGCGTCGAGGCGCAGATCGTCGGACGGCGGTTTAGCAATAAGCTGGAAAAGAATACCATCCTGGAGGTCATCTACCAGGGGGATACCATTACGGATCAGTTAAAGACGGGGTATAAGGTGCCGATGGGGAGTGAGTTGGGCTTGATCGTGAGCGACAAGAGCGGTGGGCGCGTTCCGATTCCCAGTCTCTTGTGCAAGCGCTACACGGCGGCGGAATTTTTGGTGCAGACCAGCAATCTCAGTATCGGATCGGTGGTGGAAGATGCCACCGTGACGGATCGCGCTTCCGCCTTCGTTTGGAAACAGATGCCGCGCTACAGTCCGTCGGGCAGTATTCGCATCGGCGCACAGATCGACCTCTTCCTTACCCAGGATCGTCCCGATAACTGTGGCAGCGACGGCCGGCCGATCGATGGCAATTACAGCATCGAAAACCCGCGTAGCTCGCCCGGTGAGGACAACCAGTGAGAATCCACTCAATTGTTGCCCCACGACCAGTCCCCCATTTTTTTCAAGCAACATAAATTCAGATTCTACGTTTTTCCCAATATTGGAATACGTTTACGAATATCCTGAGCTCGGGAAACACAAGCAGCACCTATGCGACAACTTTACCTACTCGTACTTTTGCTCGGTAGCAATATTTTAGCCTCCGCGCAAATTCAGATTGAACCCCTGACCAGCAACCCCGTCCTCCGGCTGCAATCGCTAGGCCCCAGTGGCACGGCGGCGGCCGAGCGGAAGACGCAGCGTCCCCCCGCCGCTCGACAGCAAGCCCTCCAGCTGCCCTTCTTCGACGACTTTTCCTACCCCGGCCCCTACCCCAATCCCGACCTGTGGGTCGACAGCAACGTGTACATCAACGATCACCTGGCCTTCGAGCCCCTGTCGATCGGCACCGCCACCTTCGACGGACTCGATCCCCGGGGCTTTCCCTACGGCGGGGGCTTCGGTCCGGCGGATTACCTGACCTCCCGAGCCATCGACCTCGATGATGCCACGGCCAACGACGGGATATTCATCAACTTCTACATCCAGCCCAAGGGCATCACCAACTTTTTCCCGACCCGTAACGACAGCCTCGTTCTCCAGTTTTTGGATACCGCCAGCCAGTGGATCAGTATCGATACCTTTATGGGACTGCAAAACTCCACCAGTCCCCTCGATACCTTCCGTTTTCGCGACAAGCTCTCCTACCCCATCAACTCCCCGGCCTACTTTCACGACGCTTTTCAGTTCCGCTTCGTCAACCACTGTAACCGCTTGGGCTTACAGTACCTGTGGCACCTGGACTACGTGTACATTGATACCCGTTCCCCCATTAGAAATCCCAGTGACTTAGCGCTTGTGAGTCGGCTACAGGCACCACTCAGATTGTACAATCACATCCCCTGGGAACAATTTCGGCGGGAAGATCTCCGATCCCAGTGGCGAGTTCAAGTATTTAACCATGCCGCTATTGACACTACTGTAGGTTTCCAAAGCAATATCATCACCATTCGGCAGGAAGAGTCGCCCTCCATCATTTTCGAATCCGACCTGCTCAGAAATGATGCACTCCTATTCGATACCATAACCTACGGGACGGCTTCGGTTACTAGACCACTTAATGCTTTGTTTGATGCCCTCATTCCGATCGACGGCCCTTTTACTCTCCTCTCGGATTACACCACTAGTGCCAATTTTGGTGAAGATACGGGCTTTCCCGGCGTTACCACTAACAATACCGCCAGCCGCACCAACAGCATCAACGATTTCTACGCCTACGACGATGGCAGTACCGAAGGCGTGGTGGCTAGCCGGAGTATGGGCAATCAAATCGCCGTACAGTACGACCTGCGCGAACCGGATATCCTCCGGGGCGTGGCCATCAATTTCCCCTTTAGCGGATCGGCGCAGAGCGGTGATTTTGTCATCAAGGTGTGGGAAGGCAGTGTGACGATGGATAACCTGAATCTCGTCTACACTTCGCCCAAAAAGGAGGTCATCAATGCCCAACAATTTTTTGATACCCTCAATGCCTTTACGACCTACCCGCTGGTGGATGAAGAAGGGGAATTGGTGGAACTCAGCCTCACGGCGGATACCTTTTTGGTGGGCATCGAACACATCTCCGTCAATAACACCTTTATCGGCTTGGGCTACGATCTGAACAGTCGGGATGCGCAGCCCTTTCAGTGGTTCAAGCCACCGAGCAGCCAGGCCCCTTGGTTCCGCATCGACCAGCCGGGCTCGCTGATGATCCGCCCCGTCTTTGGGGATGTGCCACCGGTCATGACCCAAACCGAAGAGGTGCTCGTAAGCAACGAGGCCCAACAACTGCAACTCTTCCCCAATCCCGCCCGGGATCGACTCCAGCTTCGGGGTTGGGACTGGAGCCGCGGCGATTGGGAACTTCGCATTTTCAATACCTCCGGTCAATTGTTGCTCCAACAGGTAGCCGATTCTGAAATCGAAGTGGCCCACTTACCCAACGGAATTTATATCTTGCAGCTGCATCACGCCGACCTTGGTCAGCAGATCAAGGAGAAATTTTTAATTTTACGCTAAAATGTAGCCAATGGATATCACCGTACAAGAACTCAAGGAAAAGCTAGACCGGGGCGACAAATTCGTATTCATCGACGTCCGCGAACCCCACGAATTCGAAGAATTTAACCTGGGCGCCCGCCTCATCCCCCTGGGCAACGTCGAACAACACCTCGAAGAGTTGAAAGCCTACCAACACGAAGAGATCGTGATGCACTGCCGTTCGGGTGGGCGCAGTGGTATGGCCCAGCAAATGCTACAGGGAGCCGGGTTTACCCAGGTGCGCAACCTCACCGGCGGCGTCTTGGCTTGGCAGGAGGCCTTTGGCAGTAGCAAATAGCCCCCACTTCGAGGAGCTTCTACTCCTTTTCCATCAGTTTGATAAAGTCCTTAATCTTGCTGTTCGGGACCGTCACCGCCAAATTGTAGTGACGGATCATCCACTGGTCCTCCACTTTGGTCAATACCCCCGATCCGCGGCAAGGCCCCATCCAGGTAGCGAGTGCTTCCTCGAACCAGGCGGTATTCCCGTCGGCCGCAAAGTAAATTTGCCGCCCCGTGGGACGAAAATTCCAAGCCGCCTCCCGTGCGAAAAATTCTTTTGACCACTCCCGAAGTTCATCCCGGTACCAGCGCTCTCCCGCTTCGGTACCCAGGTAAATGGCATCGGCCGTCATCCGGCCGAAGAAGGCCTCCGCATTGGCTTCCGCAGCGGCCTGGTGCCAAGCATCCATCGTTGCGTTGATCTGCCGGACGGGGTCCTGCTGGCAGTCGCTCCGACGGCGGGTATCGCTCACCTGCGTAATCTTCCAGCCCGCATCGCTGTTGAACAAGTGTAAGGCGTTGACCCCACAGTGGCTCAGCTGATCGCCCAAGTAAAAAGTGTATTCGGTCCAGACGGTGGCCATCCGCCCGTCGATCTCGGTGCGGTAGGTAAAGATTTGTTCGTCGTAGACCTCCTCGTGGGGGGCGGCAACCGAATTGAGCCAGTCTTGAACGGTGGCGTCTTTGAGCACGGGTTCGCCCGCTTTGCTGGTGTAGATGGTCTGAAGGCGGGCGGAGGGGTGAAAGAGGGGGCGCATGCTGGAGCTGTCAGCGGCCCGCATCCCATCAAAGAGGTCCTTGATGACTTGTACGACGGCGGTTTCGTCGGCGGAGGGGTCTTGAGCGGGCAGGAGGGGGGCCGTGCTGATAAAAAACAGCAGGCAAAGCAATCGAGATGGGTTCATGTTTTTGCTCCAAGGTAAGGTAGTCGCCTCGCATTCCCGGAGAATTTAGACCAATGCAAAGTTTGCGCGATCCGCTAACGGACTGGGTGATGTCTTACTCGGGAGTGGGGCCCAGCAGCTCGAGGGCGGGAATCTCCAGGTCAAAGTCGCGCAGCGTCACGGATTGATGGACTTGGATGATTTCGCGGTGGCGATATTCCTGACCGGAGGCTTCGTAGTAACGGAGCAGGCGGTGCTGGGGCAAGTCGACGATCCAGTATTCGCGGATACCGGCTTCGGCGTAGTGGTGGAGCTTAAAGTCTTGATCGTAGTCGAGCGAGGAGTCGGCCACTTCGATCAGGAGGTGGATGTCGGCGGGGCCAGGAGTAGTATCGCTGTAGTAGTTATCATTCTGGTGAAGGATGGCTACGTCGGGCTGGGGCATAGAAAGTTCGGATAGCCTGACCGGGTTTTGTACGCGAATAATTGCGCGACCTTTGATGTATAACATCAGAACGTTGGCGATGCGGTCAACCATGCCTGCGTGAGAATTACCAATTGGGCTCATTTCAACAATTTTTCCGTCGAATAATTCTACTCGGTCGCTGGCCCGAATAATGCCCGCCTCCATCATCTGCAGGTAGGCATCGGCCTCGATTTTCCAAGTTTTTACATTCACTGTCATAAGAGATTGCTATTGTTAGATGTGCCTAGGTCCTTAAAAATACAATTTTTTTACCCGCGCCACCAAAAAATTTGGGTGGGGAATGCCGATGGGGCTTGAAACACATTAAAATTTTTATCTATATTTGTAGCAGAAAAGTTTACCTAAAATTAATCCGGTGGATCGCGCTTTATTATTTGAGGATCAGCGATTTATTAATAATTATTTTTGTATCTTTGCGGCGAAATTCGGAAAGTGTTCGACGTACAATAACCACAAAAAAAGTCCAAACCAGGGCGGTCAGACTTTTCGAAAAGTTCACTATTATTTTATCAAACCTAAAACTAAGGAAAAAAAATGGGTTTAAAAAAGCAATTTTCAAAATCAAAGCCTGTTTGTAAGGTAACCTTCGATTTGCCCGTGGAGGCCGTCAACGGCGCCAAAGAGGTACTCGTTTTGGGAGAATTTAACGACTGGCAAGCAGAAAATGGCCTAAAAATGAAAGCTGGAAAAAAGGCTTACACCGCCGTTTTGGAGCTTCCCACGGGCCGTGATTACCAATTCCGTTACCTGATCGACCAAGATCACTGGGCCAACGACTGGGCTGCGGATGGTTATGTCCCCACCCCCTACGGCGTGGACAACAGCCTGATCAACCTACCCGTCGCGGAGACCGTCGCCGTGAAAATCAAGGCCGTTCCCGCAAAGAAAGCACCCGCCAAGAAGCCGCCCGCCAAAAAAGTAACGGCCAAAACAGCCGTCGCCACCAAGGCGCCCGCCAAGAAAGCAGCCGCGAAAAAAACCGTCAAGGACGACCTGAAAAAGATTGAAGGCATCGGCCCCAAGATCGCTGGTCTGCTCGTCGAAGCGGGCATCAAGACCTTTGCCGATCTGAGCAAAGCCAAAGTTACTACCCTCCGGGAAGTGTTGCAAAACGCCGGTTCGCGTTTCAAAATGCACGACCCCTCGACCTGGGCCCAGCAAGCCAAACTGGCCGCCAAAGGCGCCTGGGACGAGCTCAAAACGCTCCAAGATAAACTGAACGGTGGCCGTGCCTAAACCCCCGGCCCCAATACCGACCAACACCGGTCGCCCCGAAAATCTCCGTCGCCCCGAGCGATGGAGATTTTTTTTCATTTCTGCAGCATTTTCGGCAACTTATGGTTTCACCAACCCCATTGCCCGCATGTACTGCCACCTCTCCCCCACCGAGCCCCTCCGCTGCGCCGCCGCCCTGATCGGGGCCCTACTCTTCCTCCTCCCCCTTCTACCCGCCCAAACCGATAGCCTCTTTCGCGGTACCTGGGAAGGACAACTCCAGGTGGGGCCCCAAAGCCTACAACTCTTTTTTACCCTCCAAACCGATGAAGCCGGCCACTGGACCTGCCTCCTGGACGTACCCCAACAAAACGCCACCAACATCGCGGCCAAAACCGTCGACATCACCGGCCAACAGGTCCGCATCAACTACCACCAACTCAACGCCCCAAACGCCGGCCACCACGATCCCGCCC
>CALCCH010000712.1 GCA_937899855.1 uncultured Saprospirales bacterium
CTCATTATCAGGCACTTAGCAGCCATTTTACGCGCTAGCCCAAAAATGATTTATGGAATTTTACCCCCAAAAGCGTCTATGTAGGACATTCTTCCATCTAAATCTACCTCAATGCTCGTTAGAACTTTTGCCGGTGCTTTAAAAGGGGTACACGCCCAGACCATTACCATCGAAGTCAATGCCGGAGGCTTGGTGCCACCCAATGCCAACTACTACAGCTTGGTCGGCTTGCCCGACAATGCCATCCGGGAGGGCTTTTCCCGGATGGAGGCCGCCATTAGCAATATCGGCCTCCGGGTACCGCGACTAAAGCTGGTCGTCAATCTGGCTCCCGCCAATATCCGCAAAGAAGGTTCCGCCTACGACCTGCCCATTGCCATCGGCCTACTCGCCAGTACCCAGCAGATGAACGGCGAGCGCCTCGGCGACTATTTCATGATGGGCGAACTGGCGCTCGACGGCGCCCTGCGCCCCATCCGGGGGGCCCTCCCCATTGCCATTCAGGCCAAAAAAGAGGGCTTTAAAGGCGTACTGTTGCCCCAACAAAACGCGCAAGAAGCAGCCATCGTCGAAAATCTGGAAATCATTGGTATCCAAACGCTGCGTCAAGCCGTCGACTTTTTAGAAGGCAAAGCAGTCATCCCACCACTCCGCATCTCTCCCGAGGAGCATTTTAATATTCAGGAAAAGCCCTACGCAGTCGACTTTATGGACGTGCGGGGGCAAGCCAATATCAAACGGGCCTTGGAGATTGCCGCCGCGGGTGGACACAACGTCATTCTGATTGGTCCACCAGGGGCGGGTAAGACCATGCTAGCCCGACGTCTACCGACCATTCTCCCACCTTTCAATCTCGAAGAAGCCCTCGAAACCACTAAAATTCATTCGGTAGCCGGCAAACTCCGGGAGGGAAAGGGGCTGATTGCTTTGCGCCCTTTTCGCTCTCCTCACCATACCATCAGCGACGCCGCACTGGTCGGTGGAGGTTCCAACCCCCAACCGGGCGAAATCTCACTGGCGCACAACGGCGTTTTGTTTTTGGATGAACTCCCCGAATTTCAACGCTCGGTGTTGGAAGTACTGCGCCAGCCGATGGAGGAACGGCGGGTAACCATCTCCCGGGCCCGCCTGAGCATCGACTATCCCGCCAGTTTTATGCTCGTCGCCTCCATGAATCCTTGCCCCTGCGGCTTTTACAACCACCCCGAAAAAGACTGCGTATGTGGCGCGGGCGTTGTGCAGCGCTACCTCAATAAAATCTCAGGACCATTACTCGACCGCATTGACCTGCACGTAGAAGTAACCCCCGTCAATTTTGAAGAACTCGCCGCCGCTCCCGTCGCTGCCGAAAGCAGTAGCCTGATTCGACAACGGGTGAGTCGGGCACGAGCGATTCAGGAGCAACGATTTACCGACTACCCGGATTTACATTGCAATGCGCAAATGCCCAGCCGAATGCTGCGGGAAATTTGCCGACTCGATGGCGCGGGAAAGGGCTTGATCAAGACCGCGATGGAAAAGCTACAGCTCTCGGCCCGGTCGTACGACCGCATCCTCAAAGTAGCTCGTACCAGTGCGGACCTAGCAGACAGTACCGAGATTAGTATGGAACACCTCGCGGAGGCCATTCAGTTTAGGAGTTTGGATCGCGAAACTTGGGCGGGCTGACCTCGCTGGTAATGGAACAAATCCTAATCGAACACGATAAAGCGTGTCGCGTGGAGCCGCTCCTCTACATCGATCAATTGAAGGATGTACCAACCAGATTCTTCTACACCGGGTAGCTCGATCCAGTGGGTCTGGCTATCGAACAGATCGGCATCGACCAGTTCTCCCGAGCGGTTGTACAGGTTGTAGCCAACCATCCCCAGCTCTTCCGGTTGCCAGTAGACAATCAGGTTCTCCCCTACTGGAGCGGGATTGGGTTTTACGGTAATCTTCACCTCTTCTACGGTGGTGGTCTGGGGGGCATCTACGGTAAAGGCCAACAAGCTGAACGTTAGGCCCAATGCTACAAATAAGGTCTTCATAAAAGCACGGTTTAGTTGGGTAAAATGGAAAATTAGGAAGCCGTGGGCGATTAGCCAAATAAACAGTTGTATTCCGTGGGCTTAGGCTCCCCAAATACGCCGGAACTCCCGGAAGTCATGCTTCTCTTGCGGGCGAAGCTCCAGTGGAAGCAGGTCTGGCTATTGAAACCCGAATGTCGCCCGGCGGGCTGGCTATGGGCTGGGCCCCTTCGGAGCACTGGGGGAATGTGATCGTACAACTCGCTAGGGAGTAGGGCTTCTGAATTTTTACTATTTTGTTCATAAAAAATGGCTTTACCCAATAAGAACGAAGCACGCCAGTTGTTGGAAAAGTACGTGCAAAACGAATACCAGCGCTTTCACGCGCTGATGGTCGCCACCGCCATGGAAGGCTACGCCCTACGGTGGGAGGAAGATGCCTCGCTGTGGTTCCTCACCGGTTACCTGCACGATTTGGATTACGAACAATTTCCCGACCAACATCCCGGCCCTTCGCTACAATGGTTTGCCGATTGGGGCTACCCCAAGTCCCTGATCCACGCCGTGGAGGCCCACGCTTACGGTTACAATGGCTTTAGCACCGAGCCACAGACGCGCTTGGCCGCCGCCCTCATCGCCTGCGATGAGATCAGTGGCATTTTTTACGCCTACCAACGCATCAATCCCGTTCCCTTTGGGGAGATGAAGCCCAAATCGATCAAAAAACGGCTGAAGGAAAAGGCTTTTGCCGCCAAAATTGACCGCGAGACCATTTACTGGGGTTGTGAAAAATTGGGACTTGAGCTGGACGCGCACATCCGCAACCTGATTGTCTTTTACGGACAACTCGAAAATTGAACGTCCTTCATTTATTCCAACCAAGCAAAGTCGTAAGCGCCCAGGCGCAGCTCCCCACTACAGATGTTCCCACTCCAACAATCCCGTAGCCCCGTACGGGGCAGTTGGAGAATCCGTGGCTCGGCACTGACATTGAATAAAAGCAACAAGGACTGCTCACCCGCCCGATCCTGACGTTCGATGGCAATGATGCTTTCTCCAAAGTCGGGAAAAGCAAAGGGCGCCAGGGGATGAAAACGGGCATCTTCATTGCGCCGCCGCAAGAGCTCGCAAAGGCGGCTATAAATCTGGTGACGTGGCCCCTCTTCCGCTTCCAATTCTTGGTGTATCCTTTCGTAGTTCAATTTCTCCCGATTGATGCGGCGATTGCTACCGCTCCGCAGCATGCCCTCCGTGTCATTCTGGGAGCCAAACAGGGAGTGAAAATAGAGCGCGGGTACTCCGGGGAAAGCCAATAAAACGGCCTGCGAGAGCAGCATCCGTTTGATGCTCTCCGGGCTGGCGCCAGCCCCGGCCTGCAACAAGCTAAAGTAATTGCAATTGATCTCGTAGGGCGACTGGGAACCATCACTATCGGTTTTGTAGGACACCCGTCCTCCACTGGCGGTCGCGGCATCAATCAATAGCTGGACTTCCTCCGCACTGAGAATGCCCTGCACGGGCCGTAGCCCAACGCCATCGTGGCTGGCGGTAAAATTGAAGAAGCAAACTTCCGAACTGGGTAAGACGAGGGAGCGGGCCCAGTGATTGAAACGTTGGGCGTCGCCCCGGAGTATGCTGAAGGCCAGAAGCGGGGGAAGGGTAAAATTGTAGACCATCTGCGCTTCGTTGTACCC
>CALCCH010000713.1 GCA_937899855.1 uncultured Saprospirales bacterium
CCCGATTGTTCGAGCGTGCGGATGTCGCGGTATATGGTACGGATGGAGACCCCGTGCTTTCCCGCCAACTGGCGCGCCGTCATCATGCGCTTGGCCTGCAATTGGGTCAGGATGGCGGTCAGACGGACCAAACGCGGTTTTTCTTTTTCCATATCTACTGAAAATCATTTTTGGAGGGCTGCTAGCCCAAATACCCACCGATCCGGCCGTAAATCTCCTGGGGTTCCCAACGCTTTAGGGGTCCCCGGTGCATCAAACTGGCCCGACGCGTGATGGCGTAGCCCTCCCCCGCCAAAAAGCGAGCGGCAGTCCGATTGGCAGCCGGAACAATGACGTGCGGCTTGCCCGTCCGCCACGCCCGCTCCTGGAGCAGCTCCGTCCCCGCTACTTCGGTTTCCGCCAGGACCAGGCCATCCCCCATTTGGGGCAGGTAGAATCCCCGGACCTGGTCCGCTTCCCAGTACGCGCGCGCACCAGCGAGAAAATGACGCAGTACCGGCCAGCGATCCTCCCCCGTCGCCCGTCGATCCATATCGCGCAAGGCTTTGACCTGGGCCGGCTGGTAGTCGCGGACTTGGGGAGCTGGTGTATAATGCTGCGGTGGTTTGGGATGGACGTAAAAAACGTAGTGATCGACACTACGGAAACCCAAGTCCGCGTAGAGGGCCTCCCCATCGGGAGTTGCCAACAAGTAGGTAGTCGCCACCCCCGTTTGCTCGGCCACGTCGAGCAAGGCGCGGGTTAGTTTTCGCCCCAGGCCCCGGCGACGATACTTGGGGGCTACGATGATATTGCCCAGCCAGGCCGTAGTCGGTAGCACGATCAGTTGGCCAATGCCCACCAAATTTTGGTCCCGCGTAATCTGGAGGGGACGGAAATAGTCGTACGGCCAGTGCCGACGGTACAGATCCGACACGGGGTTGGTCCAACCCGGTGGTTGAAGGGCAGCGATTTGTGGCAAGCGATCCTCCGTCATGGGCAGTGGGCCGGCAAACATCAGAGGGAAACCGCGTGTCGGGCCAGGGTGCGGAGGCTGAGACAGGTGCCCAGGTGGAGGGCTTCGTGCAGGTTGTTGAAACGAATGGCCGCCTCGATACCATCGAGTTTTACGCCGTAGCTGGTTTCGTAGGGGCGGTAGTCGACAAATCGGCCCGCTTCCCAATCCCGCTCGGTACGATCGACGAGCTCGACCAGTAGGTGGCGGATGCGGGCGAGTTCGGCGGCGTCGATGGGGCCCTCCGGAGCGGTGCCCTTGCGGTAACGGCCGATCAGGTCTTCGTCGACGTTGAGGGGGAGGCCGGCCAATCGGTAGCAGAGGAGTTGTTGGGTGACCACGAGGTGGCCCATATTCCAGACCAGGTTGTTGCGCAGGGGACTGGGCACGTAGTTGAGTTGTTCGAGGCTGAGGGGTTGGGTCAGGCCCAGGACGTTGCGGCGGGTGGCGCGGAGCAGGTCAAACGATGCTTTCATGAAGGATGCGATTTGGTAAAGCGGAAGCCCCGTAAGATAGGACTTCCGCTGCGATTTCCAAAGCGCGCCGATCGATCCCCCCGCTAGGTGATGACCGGACTGTTCTCGTTCAGGAATTTTTCGGTTTTGGCCGATTCCAATTTGTTGAGGAATTTTTCCGATTCGTGGCGATCGCGCACCACTTTGGAAAGCGTTACGCAGGAGGTGATGGTGAAGAAATAGGTCATGGCTAAAAAGCCCTTCGTTGCAAAGTCGACATCGAGGTAAACCAGTCCGACGACCATGCCGAGAAAGGAGACGCCGAAGGCTACCCAGGCCAGGGTGTAGAAGGCCCGCGAGTTGCTGTTTTCATAAATATAACCGTTCATCAGTAGTGAATTGGGTCGGCTGGGGAAAATACCCCAACGGCGGTCAAGTTTGGGTAATTTCCCCGCCGGGCGACCTTTTTATCGACAAAATTTAGCGGAATCTGGATCAACTGGGCCCCAAGGGGCTTTGATTAGGAACGAATATTGCCTTATTTTTGAATGTGCTAATCCCCCAGCGGGTGCCGCAAGGGACGCTCTAAATACCAAAAAATTGAAGTTATATGACCCAACGAACGTATCTTCTTCGTCTTTCCCTGTTATGGCTATGTTTTTCGTCACTGTGGGCCGCCCTCCAGGCACAGCAAGCCCGACAATTTCCCTTCAACGGGGTTGACCTGGCCTACGTAGCCCCCATTGATAAGGTGGCACTGGTGGGCCGTCAGGATGACCAGCCCTTTGACGAAACTGCCCTCTTCCTTTGTGATCCCATCACGGGAGACATCGAACTCTTTTACAATCCCGAAAGTAGGATTACCGGAGTCCAGGTAAGTGCGGATCAGTCGCTCCTCTACCTATCGACCTCCAATCCCGACTCCGCCATCATCGCCTTTAACCTGCCGGACCTGAGCATCAACTACGCCTTTTCCGTCAACGACCCCGTCACCAACGGCGAGTACATCATCACGGCCTGGCAAGTTTCCCCCCGCGATCCCGAGCTGCTGGCCATCGTACGATACTCCTTTACCGCCAGTCCCGAACGCCAACTGGTGCTCTACGATCGGGGACAGCCCCGCGCCAATACCCTCGACCGCACCTTGGTCACCTTCGCCTTTGATGAGGTCTACGATCGGATTTACGAAAAAGTCAACAGCGGCACCGACCATTCCTTTCGCCAGCTCGACTTTGACCAAAATGGCATCTACCCCTCGGATACCGCCTACCAATTCTTTCACGACAAAAGCGAGCTGCCCCTTTTTGAGCAACGAATCGTGGGTCACGACGGCACCGTTATCGATGTGTCGGGGCCCCGACCACGTTTTTTGGCGCACCACTCCCACCGTACCCAAGACAACAATCGCATCTATTTTGAATCGCGGGCCGTCTTTCACGATCCCGACCGGGACGAGATTTACCACATCTTTACCAAATCCGGGACGACGGAACAAATGGCCATCAACGTATACGATGACCAACGCTACGACTTGCTGCGGGTCCTCACCTTTCCCGCCCCCTACACCTTCACCCGCCCCATCCGCGCCTTTGGCCCCGGGCTCTTCTTTGGCTACTTCACCGACAACCGCTTCGTGCTGGTGCAGGAATGCGCGCAAGTCCCCGCTACTCCCGAGCCCAGCCAACTGCTCGACTTGGACCAACTCTACTGCTCCACCCAAAACTTTACCCGGGTAGACGTCGGATTGTCGACGAGTCAGGGCCTGGTGTACACCGTGGAGGGCCAACCCATCGATAGCCTCTACCACATTGGCAACCAAACCGTTAACCAAGTCCGGGTCGCCGACGATCGAGGCTGTTTGTCCGAACCTTCGGAACCCTTCCAACTCAAGGTGGCCCACCAGCTGCCGCCCCCCAAGATATTGGGACTCGGCGCACCGGGTGTCTACCTCGCCGGTAC
>CALCCH010000714.1 GCA_937899855.1 uncultured Saprospirales bacterium
CGCCCGCAGTACGCCTCCTTTGCCCACGTGATAGACAAAATCGCTATCTCCCCGGCGCAGTACGGGGCCGTTGATGTGGGAAAAGTCGCGGGCATCGCTGTAGGTGGCAAATTCGCGGAAAAAGATCATGCTTTCCGCGGTGGTATTGATCACACCGTCCTCAAAATAGAGGTGTTCGTGTACTTCGGCGTGGTGGTCGCCGATCATATTCAATCCGGCGGGATTGAAGATTTCCAATTCAAAAAAGGATAGGGTATCGAAAAGCACCAGGTTTTGCTCGCTATCGCCGATAAAGCGGAAGAGGCCGTCGCCGGGATTGAGGACCCGGGCTTCGTTTTGAAAATCGCCGGTCAAGCCCACGACACCCAGATTGGCCAGTTGGCTGGATCGGTTGGTAAAATTACCGTTGATAAACACGTCCTGCCCCGGAGCGACGAACAGTTCTCCTTCGTTCGTCACCTCCACTTGAGCCCCCAAGGGGCCCGTCGACAACAACAGTAAAAGTGCCTGGAGTAAATATCTCATAGTATTATAACCACTATTCTTATGCCAATTTACTTGACCACAAAAACCACGTTCATCACCGAGCAATTGTCCGTCGGAACCGTATCGACATTGAAGGTCATCATGCCGTTGGCATCGATTTGGACCCCGGAAAATACGTTGGAGTCAAAATCGGTGACGTAGTAAAACAGTTCGTCTTCCGCGTAGGTAGGAATGGCCGTTGGTGCCCCGGTGCTGGATACGGCCGGCATTCCAAAGCGGGTGAGGTACTCGTCGTGTAGGTCGATGGTAAAACCCGTACCGGTGGTGCTCGCATCGATTACGAGGGCGGGGGGATAAAAAATCTTGGCCGATTTGGCCGTATTCATCGACACCACGTCGCCATCCGCCTCTACCCCCAGCATGTAGGTGGCACTGGCCGGTACCGTTTCGGTGGCCGCGTCGAGGTAGGTACCCCCACCGTAGTCCGAAAAGCGAACCGATCCGCCATCCACGTCAAGCCGGGCGGCGGGCGCGCGCGTTCCGATCCCCAGATTGCCCGAGGGCATCAGCGCAATATCGTCCTGAAAAGCTCCGGGTACATCGTTTTCCGTACCGATTTCCAGCAAGGCATTCTCCGAGGTGGAGCCGTTGCCGCTGCCATCGTCGCTGTACTCGATATAGCCATAGTCGCTACCGCTGTTGACGGCGCTTTTAAAAATGACGGAGCTGCTGCCCCCATTGTCTTCGTGTTCCAGAATGACCGTACCCGCATTGGCACTGGCCGCCGTACCCGTCGCCTCTACGATGTGGAGGGTGCCTTCCGGTATCTCCACCCCAATTCCAACCCCCGGATTATCGACGACAAAAGCGGGGGCGCCATTCTCCCGCACCTCAAATTCGCCCGTCCCCGTGAGGTCAAAACGCAGGTCCTGGTTCTGGATGGTCACCGTTCTTTGCTCACTGATGGTCCCATCGGTCGTGTAGATGTTTTCCCCAATGGAATTGGCGTCAATCTCTACCACATCGCCATCCGCTTCTACCCCCAGGAGGTAGGCTTCGTTGCCGGTATCGTAGGTGCCGCCACCGTAATCCGAAAAGCGGACGTTGCCCCCCTCTACATCGAGTTTGGCATCCGGAGTAGTCGTCCCAATACCCACTTCACCACCGTTGACCTGGAGAATGATGTCGTCATTCCCCACATCGGTGATGATGAGGTCTCCCATGTTGTTGAAAATATGGGAATCCGTACCGTCGTGGTACAGGATCATGTCCTGACTGGCTCCCAGGGAGAGATCCCCCCCGGCGCCCGTTCCACCGATGGTACCGTCCCCATCTTCGTCGAGCACCCAGTCGCCTTCCTCGCCCCAGATTCCGTAATTGTTACCGGAGGCGTTCCGGGAATCCAGGTACAAGCCATAATTGGTGGTGGCGTTGCTATCGTCGACCAATACCCGTAGGCCGTAGGCCGTCGTGGCACCGTTGACGAGTACATCCGTCCCGATGGCGGTGGGAATCAGGTTGGCCCCACCCCGCCGATCGATGCGGAAGTAGCCCGCACGGGCAAAATTGATGTCGCCCCCATCGTCGGAGTCGACCCGAATCCGACCGTAGACGCCGTAGGCATCGGCGATGTCTCCGTCCTGACCATTGGTGGTTCGAACGTAGCTAAAGAGCCCGAAGGCATCGTCGATGTCCATGCCGTAGGCGTTGATCTGGCTGCGGATTCCGAAGACATCGTCGGCGGAACCCGTGCTGCCGGCTCGGCCCCGCGCCTCAAAATCTCCACCGTACAGGTCCTGTACGTCACCACTGGTAGTATTGCTAAAAGCGCGAAAGCGGCCGCCGATGAGATTTCCCAAGTTGCTACTCGCCGTGGAGGTGGTTTCGGCCAGGCCTTGTACCCCGTAAATGTTGCGAAAGGTGAAGGTATTGCTGTTGCGGCCTTGAAAAAAGCCAGCGGTCGCATCGGAATCGCGACCGTTAGAGACGTCTTCGGTCTTGTTGTTGACCAGGTTGAAGTAGGCCCCGTAGGAATGGCGGTCGCCAGTGAGGGTAGGTGAGGTGATCGTCGCGGTGGAAAACAACTGGTAGGTGGCCGCATTCTCCGTAAAGTTATTGGCCAGGCGCATGGAAGCCGTGGTGGAAGCCCCAGCGTTGACGCCGACGTAGAGGTGGTCCCGGACGTCGGCGATACCACGGACGTCCAGTTCGTAATCGGGCGTATTGGTCCCGATACCGACTTCACCCGTACTTTCGATCACCACATCGTTGGCGGAGCCCGCGAAGGTTAGATCGTTGCCATCCAGGGTTACCGTGCGATCTTCCGTGAGGGTGTCGCTGACGGTATAAATATTTTCGGCACTAGCGCTGCTGCTTTCCAGTACCCAAGCGGTACCGTCCCAGCGGTAGTGTTCATTGGTCGCTTGTACGAAGACCTTTTTGCAAGTAAAATTGCTACCCGAAGGGTTAAAGGCATTCATCGCGGCCACGGTGGTGAACTCGCATATTCCCCAGCCACCATTTGTTTGGCTATAGGAGGTGACAGAGGAAAGTAAAAGTGTAATTATGCAAAATGCGAGGGGAGCATTTTTTCTCATTCTCTTACCTAATTTTCAAATTGAGGGGTTTGGTATGTCTTTCCAGCTTGTTGGGGAAAGTCACGCCAAAACCATTAATGTTTTAGCGTGACTTTCTTCACATTGTTTCACTATTGCTTGATGAAAAATATGACACCAACGTTACTCGTAGCGGGTAACCCAAAGGTATTACCCGGTTCAGCGATTACAATACCCGACGGATGACCCGCGGCAGTAAGATTGGTGACGGCCGTAGCCACCTCCGTCATATCGCCCACTTTCGGGGCCGTATCCAGATCGACAATCACGGTCGATCCATCGGTCAAGGTGAGTTGCAGGGCTCCCGTTCCCAGGATTTCCGCACTTTCCACCACATCGGTCCAGGTGAAGTTACCATTGCCATCGGTGACGGGTACACCACCCGCATTTCCTGCCGTATGCGCTCCCGCTACCTGAATGGTGTAGGGATTCGCGGCGGTACCATCACCACTTACCGTGATGCTGTTACTGCCCTGTACCTGCGTATCCGATCCGTCCGAAGTCGGCAGCGTCACGCGGTTGATCGTTCCATCTTCATCCGTATATACCAAGGTATCGGCGTCAATTACCAAAGTCGTCAGAGCCTCCGTAAAGCTCACCACGTAGGGATCGCCCGTCGTACCGGTACCCGTCACGGCGATATCGCCACCGCCCGTCACCTGCGTATCCGATCCGTCCGAAGTCGGCAGCGTCACGCGGTTGATCGTTCCAT